>PUPC01000314.1 GCA_003553185.1 Planctomycetota bacterium
GGACACAGTAACAGGAGTGTGAATATGGCTGACGAATCGAGCGCAGTGGAGAGAGCGAAAAACCTTAACGTCTTCGAGCGGTACCTGACGATCTGGGTGGTGTTGTGCATCATTGGCGGTATCCTTCTGGGCAAACTTGCGCCCGGTGTGGCCGAGTCGCTGGACGGGATGGCGATCTATGTGGACGGCGCCCCGGTTGTATCGATCCCCATTGCCATCGCACTGTTCTTCATGATGTACCCGATTATGGTGAAGATCGACTTCGCCGAGGTCGTCCGCGCCGGAAAGAGCCCCCGCCCCGTCCTGCTGACGCTGATCGTCAACTGGGGGATCAAGCCGTTCACCATGTTCGCCATCGCGACGTTCTTCCTTGGTTTCGTGTTCCGGGGGTTCATCCCGGGCACCGAGATTCTCCGAGACGGCTCCGAGGTGGTACTGTGGCGGTCGTATATCTCCGGTACCATCCTGCTGGGCATCGCCCCCTGTACGGCGATGGTGCTCATGTGGGGGTACCTGTCCCGCGGCAATCAGGGCCATACGCTGGTGATGGTGGCGATCAACTCGCTCACGATGTTGGTGCTGTACGGGCTGTTGGGCCGCTGGCTCCTGGGAGTCAACGAGATGCCTGTGCCCTGGGAGACACTGCTCTTGTCGATCGGTATCTACGTGGCTCTGCCGCTGATCGCTGGCTATTTCTCGCGCAGGTGGATCATTAAGGCGAAGGGGCTGGAGTGGTTCGAGGCCCGGTTCCTGCACATCCTGACGCCCATCGCGATCATCGCCCTGCTGGGCACACTGGTGCTGCTGTTCAGCTTTAAGGGGGAGACCATTCTGGACAACCCGCTGACAATCCTGTGGATCGCCATCCCGCTGTTCATCCAGACCTGGCTGATCTTTGGCCTGACCTACGGCATTGCCCGGTTGCTCAAGTTCCGCTACGAGGACGCCGCTCCGTCTGCGATGATCGGTGCGAGCAATCACTTCGAGGTCGCCATTGCCACAGCCACGATGTTATACGGGCTGGGGAGCGGAGCCGCACTGGCGACAGTGGTCGGCGTGCTCATCGAGGTACCCGTGATGCTGATGCTGGTGAAAGTCTGTCTGCGAACGCGGGGCTGGTTCCGAGAAACAGAAACGGCCACCACAACGGCGCTCGATGCGGTTTAAGCCGCCCGGTTATCAGGCCACGCCGGGCGGGCCCACCGGGGATTACGCCGTTCAATCCTGGTAAACACCGCGGTTCAGACCGGCGCTGATGGTCGAGGTTTATCAGCCGCACGGCACAAAACCGAGTGCTCTCCGGGTTCGACGACAGGCCCTCCGCCCGTTCGAGTGTTGTATATCGGCAACATGTGGCGCCTCCGGTGTTTCCGAAACGCACCATGGCATAAAAAGAGGGCCTGAAACGGGTTATATCTCGAACGGCCCGAACAGGCGGTCAGGCGGGTCGTTCGGACGTTGTTTTTTCGCAACATGCCATTTTCCATCCGCTCTCGCTGCTTAGATCTTGTGCAATGCCTACTCTTTTTCTGACAACACCTTACGACACCACTTACATGTTAATCCGTGACAGTGGCCACCTCTGGCACGCAATTTGCGGTAACATATTATAGATGAGGGTGTTGTCAGCCCGCTCGGGTTCGAGCAAATCGGAGAGTTGTGACGACATGGCGGCCCGAGCTGGGAAAATCGGGAGGAGTTGCAATGAAGATGGTTAAGGCCTGCAAGCACAGGAACACGCGCTTCCTCTCGGTCCAGAGGTTGGGCGACCAGTCCCCGATCGAGTTGCGCCTGTGCCTCAATTGCCACTCGACGGTCTCGGTGCCCGTCTCGGCGAAGGCAGCCGCGGCGGATCGGGCCAGCGATTAAGGCCTCAGGCCATAGATTGTCTTATCGTTACAAGCCGGCAGCAAACGTCATCTTATTCGTAGGGATATCGAGCCGACCAGGGCAGCGAGCACAGATCGCAGATGACATCGGCGATCCACTCGGCGTTGAGCGCCTGCAGCTTGTCGGCGTCTTCCGGCCGCACGTCGCGCGTCTCGCCGCCCGCGCCCCGGGGGACGTGCAGGTGCCAGGGCCGGACCCAGTGCAGCCGCGGGTTGTCGAGGATGTCGAGCGCCGGCTCGCCGAACGGGAACTCGTCGAACTTTTCGGTCCGCACCAACTCCGGCCGCACGGCCAGAACCTCAAGGGTCTCGGCCTCGCCGCCGTGGTTGCTGGGGTGGCGGACAACCTCGGAGTTCCTGGGCGACCGACGTAATACGGAACACACGAATGCGTGGTCCTCGGCGCCCGGCATCCCGGCGCATCCGCGATGTGCCCAGTTCCGCTGAAACGCCTGGATGGCGGCGGTGTTCCCGCCGTGCCCGTTCACCAGAAGGATTCGCCGCACCCCCCAGGACTCGATCTCCTCGCACAGGTCGGTCAGCAGTTGGGTGAAGGTGGGGACCTTCATCGACAGGGCGAACGGCCAGCCGAAGTTGACGTTCAGCCCGACGGCGAGCGCCGGGTAGCAGAGGGCGGGGGTGCCCCGCTCGTTGGCGAGCACCGTCCCCTGTTCGGCGGCGGCCCGGGCGGCGAAGGTATCGGTGCCGTAGGGCAGATGGGGGCCGTGCGGCTCGGTCGAGCCGACGGGGATGACGACGATTTCCGGCTCGAACGCCTCGATCTCGGGGAGCGTCATCTCCTCGAGGATGCCCGGGCGGGGCTGCGGCCTTTCGGTCATCGTTTTCTCTCCGGCCCGGCGCGCCCCGACGGGCCGCCGGTTATGCCTCGAGCACTTCGGGGTTAACGCAGTACATGGGCCGCTGGCCGCTCAGGACGAGTGCGACGTTTTTGGCGGCGGACTGCTGCAATTCGAGCTGCGACTCTTCGCTGTACCAGCCGGTATGGTCGGTCAGTGCGATGTTTGGCAGTTCGAACAGCGGGCTGTCCTTCGGCGGCGGCTCGGGGTCGTACACGTCGATGCCCGCCGAGGCGATCTGCCCGGTCTTCAGGGCGTTGACCAGTGCGTCGGTATCGACGACCGGCCCCCGAGCGATGTTGACGATGATCGCGGTGGATTTCATCTTCTCGAACTGGTCGGAGCCGATCATCCCCCGGGTCTCATCGGTCAGCGGGGCGTGGATCGAGATGTAGTCCGCCTGCTCGCAGAGCTCGTCGAGCGAGACCTTTCGGACGCCCGCCTCGGCCGCCTGATCGTCCGGGACGTACGGGTCGAAGATGAGGACCTCTCGCAAGTCGAAGCCGGCGACCTTGCGGTGCAGTGTGCGCGGGATCGCGCCGTATCCGACCAGCCCGAGCGTCTTGCCCGCGATGCGATAGACCGGCTCGGCCGATCCGATGTCCCACTCGCCGGCCCGGACCTGCTTGTCGCGGCTGACCGTGCGCCGGACGCAGCTCAGGAGCAGGGCGAGCGCGTGGTCGGACACGTCCTCGTCGCAGTAGCCCCGGACGTTGCACACCGGGATGCCCTTGGCGGTCGCCGCGGGGATATCGACGTTGTCGACGCCGACGCCGTATCGGGAGATGACGCGGCAGGCCTCCATCGCCTCGATCGCGTCCGCGCCGACCGGTGCGAGGCGGGTAATCACCCCGTCGGCGTCTCGGCAGGCCTCGGCGACCTCCGCCTCGGTCTCACACTCCGCCAGCACGAGTTCGATGTCGCCGGCCGAGGCGAGCTGCTCCCGCTCGGGGTCGTAGGTCTCGTATCCCAGGTCCGTCACCACAACTTTGAAATCCGGCATTGAATGCTCTCCTTAATTCGCTGTCGTTCGGGCAAAGCCGGTCAGAACGATGCAACCCGACGCCGGCTTTGCTCACGCATCGAGTTCGATCGAGCGGCCTTCCTCGGCCGATTTGTACATCGCCTCGACGACCTGCATGCACATCAGGCCGGTTTTGCCGTCGAGCCCGAACTTCGGCCCCTCGTTGTTGAGCACGCAATCGACGAAGTACTCCAGCTCGTGCACATAGCCGAGGTTGTAGAACTCGTCGACCGCTGGCTTCGTCCAGCCGTGGGTGAAGTCGGTCTTCTCGATTGCGTAGTCGATCCCTTCCCGCGAGTAGCATCGGATGGGCGAGCTGAAGGTGAGGTCGAGGATCATCCGGCCCTCGCTGCCGTACAACTCGACCATGTCGTCCATCCCGCCGACGGTGATGTAGTTGCCCTCGACGAAGGCGTAGCGGCCGTCCTGGAACTTGATGATCCCCAGCGACCAGTCCTCGCCCTCGAACTCCTTGTGGACGTAGTTCTGGTCGAGCCCGCCGGTCGTCTTCGCGGTCACCTCGACGGGCGGGTTGTCCTCGCCCATCGCATAAATCGCCCATCCGATGGGGTGCATCGCCAGGTGGATGAGGCACCCGCCGCCGCAGGTCGATTTCTTCTTGGCGAACGGGCTGTGCGAGCCGTTGTGGATCTCGCGGGCTTTCAGGTAGAGCATCTCGCCGATGCCCCCCTTGTCCCGAATCTCCAGCGCCCGGACGAGGGCGGGCATCAGCACCCAGTCCTCGGCGTAGAACAGCTTCACCCCCGCCTCGTCACACGCCTCGATCATCTCGATACAGTCGGCGACGTTCGTCGCCATCGGCTTCTCGGTCACGACGTCGATGCCGTGCTCGGCCGACGCGATGACGACATCGCGGTGGAGGAAGTTCGGGACACAGACCGAGATCAGGTCGAGGTCCTCCTTCTCCATCATCTCGTTGTAGTCCTCGTATGTCTTCGGGATGCCCCACTTCCCGGCGCACTCCTCGAGGTTGTCGATGGCGGCGACGGCCGCGATCTCGACCTTCTCGTTCCGACTGTAGGAATCGCAGTGGAAATCCGCTGCGAACTTCGACCCGACGATACCAACTCGCACTTTGTCCATGATCTTTCTGCTCCGAAATGTGAACGATTGCTGTCTCAGAAGCCCAGATTATACCGGTGCCCGACGCAGGTTCAACCCTCGCGGCCCGGCCGATACGGCCGGAGCAGCGGCGGGCGGTCAGTCGGCGGTCGTCGTCGTCTCGACATGGGCGTCGAAGTGTGCGGCGAGTTCGGGGGCGACCGGCGGGACATCGCGCGGCTCGCCCCCGCTGCGGATCGACTCGGTCGCCATGCATCCGGCGGCGACGCTCTGTCGGGCGGCGACTGGCGACGTGGCGATGGTTCCCCCCTCGCGGACGAACCGGACGAACTCGGCGACGATGCGGGGATCGGCCCCACCGTGCCCGCCCGAGGCCGGTGGGTTCTGGAACTGTTCGTCGCCGTCGGGATTATAGTCGGTCCGCCGGTTCCACAGCCGGACCACGCTCGCCCCGGGCCGGCTCCCGAAGTTCTCGATCCGCCCTTCGGTCCCGATGATGGTGTAGTTCCGCCAACCGTCGGGGGTGTAGTGGCACTGCTGATAGGCGGCGAACCGACCGGCCTCGAGCCGCATGTGCATCATGCTCACGTCCTCGACATCGATCACCGGGTTAAGCCCCGTCTGCTCGAGCGGCGGCCAGTTCTCCAGCCGCCACGAGACGTCCGGCTTTTCGTCCGGCGCCCGCCGGTCTTCTATCCGGTCGTACAGGGTGAGGCCGCCCATCGCGTTCACGCGGGTGGTGTATGCGCCGAGCAGCCAGTGGAGGATGTCGATGTCGTGGGCGGCCTTCTGGAGCAGCAGGCCCGTCGAGTACCGCCGCTCGGCGTGCCAGTCCTTGAAATAGGCGTCGCCGCCGTATCCGCAGAAGTGGCGGCACCATCCGGCCTTCGGCTCGCCAATCCGGCCCGAATCGACCAGTTCCTTCATCTTCCGGCAAATCCACATGTGCCGCATGTTGTGGCCGAGGTAAAGCTTGGCCTGCGTCTCGAA
>PUPC01000277.1 GCA_003553185.1 Planctomycetota bacterium
CCCTCTGCGCGGAAGCCCGTTTTACACTCCGATGCGCTTTATTCGGGAATATCGGGTGGTTGCAGAGCAAAAAAGGGGGCATCTCGAAGGAGATGCCGCCAGGGTGTGCGTGTGACTCTGGTCGGTTATCTGCGGCGTTTGCGCCGGCCGGCCAGTACGAGCAGCCCCATGCCGAGCAGTCCGGTCGGCTCGGGGATGGGGGGCGTCTCCAGCGGTTTGGGGGCATAGGCGAGCCCTTCGCTGGCGTCCCCGCCGTTGATCACGGCCACCTTGCCGTAATCCCAACTGTCGTAGGTGGTCTCGAACCAGATAAGGTTCGAGTAATCGCCCGGGGCGAGCTGAGTCCCGATACCGGCGGACATAAACTGCATCCCGATGCCGTAGTCGGCCATCCGTTCGAGGAACCACGGGTCACCGTCGTCCCAAGAGGGCGACGCCGGGCCGTGGGTCGACTTCGGGTCGGTGTCTGCGTCGGTCCCGGCGTCGACAATATCAACCCCCTGCCAGTTGACGCCTCCCATTGTGGCCCTTGTGACGTTCGAACCGCTCATGACCTCGAACCGGTAGACAAAGGTATTGTGGCCGTCGTCCGGGTTCGTGTAGACCCAACTGGTCACCTCACCAGTGATCCCCCCGCCTCCAATTGCTTGTGTAAGAGCGGGCGCAGCCAAATTTGCCGAATCGACCCAGGCGGGCAGCCCGGCGGTATATTCATCTGCACCCCCGGGGCCGGTGCCTGGCTTATATGCCCAGGAGGTCGGGTTCAGGGACGCGGCGAGAGCGGTCCCGCTCACGAAGACCAGCGCCAACGCAACAATAAATAGCTTTACCTTACTCATCATTTGGGCTCCCTTCCCGTCGGTTCTGGGCTTGGCGACCTTGTTCATCATCAATGTTCTCATAACGGCCATCTCCATTCAAGTCTAATTGATATATAAAGCAAATTACGTGCCAGAGTTAAGGACACAAACGAACAACATTGCTGGAATTAGTATAAGCCCCTATGCAGCAGCTTGTTACAAACCAGATTATTGCCAGAATATTTTTCTGCCGTTTTCCAACCAGACCGCCCATGTTGCAAAAAAGAAACATGCGAACCGCCGAAAAAGCGACTTTTATGCCCTAAGGCACTGTATTGCATATGGTTACCCCCATGTTGCCATAAAGCAACACGGATACCGCGAAATCTGGACTGTTGATGATTTTTCGCAACATTCTTCAGCGTCGGCAGGGATATCGGCGATGTAGCAAGGCGGATTGTCACGGGGCAACTCCGGCGGCAGCAACGATGACTCCCCGGTTTGTTTTGACTTCAACGTCGTTTTCTGATACAAAGAGGGTGCGCATCAATGTCGACAGTGGTTTTCCCGAGAGGACAGGCCGTGGCAAAGCATCAGGGGCCGGAAGAGTTCTTCGAGGCCCTCAGAAAAGCAAGAGACAAGGGACGGCGGCCCCCGGACGCGCCCGAGGGCGAACCCGAGCCCCGGCCCGAACCGGCCGAAGAGCCGGAATCCGACCGCACACCTCCGGCATCTTCCGAGCCGACGCCTGAAGAAACAACCGCCCCGCAGGAAAGCCAGGAACATCAACCGCCGGACCAACAGCCGGGGGGACGGCGTCCGCTGTCATTTTTCGAGGAGACGGAGCCCACGGTCACGGTCCAACGCTCCACCCTGATTTTCGCCGTCCTTCTCGCTCTCGTCCTCCTTTTTATTGCGTTCGCCCTTGGCCGTCGGTCCGCCCCACGGCCCTCCCCACAGACGGGCACGATCACGCGGGACCGGGACGGCCTGATCGAGACCACGCGTCCGGCGCTGCCCGATCAGTACCGCGATAAGTGGGCGATTCACCTGACCGCGCTGGACCGAACTCGCCGGGCGAACTCGGCGAACGCCCGGGCCTACCGCGATTTCGTCCGTCAGCAGGCCGACTTCCTGGAAGAGGCGGGCAAGGATGCGTTCATCATCAGCTACGGCCGCCAGCTTTTCGTATGTGTCGGCCCGTTCGACGACGCTGAAGAGAATCCCGAATTGGACTGGATGGTCGACAAGGTCCGCGAACTCCGTTATAATGGCACCGCATTGTTTGCCCGGGCGTCGGTCAGACCGTTACCGCGCCGGGCAAAGCTGTTCGAATAGCAGGAGAAAAAATGAGCATTCACAAGAGTCTATCAGCCAAGGGCCGCCTGCGTCGCCAGCGGAACGTCCTATCCCGCCTGGAGCGCATCGAGAAGCTCGAAGAGGAGGGCCGCTGGTCCGAGGAGGAGAGCATCTTCGGCCTGCCCAAGGTCCGCGTCGCACGTGTTCGCAGGGGCACCAAGAAGAAGGCCAAGGAAGAAGAGAAGGCCTCGGCCGAGGGCGAACTGGCCCCGGAAGAGGTGCCGGCAACCGAGGAGTAACCTCCGCGGGGTATTCCCTTGTCGCCTGAGCCAGGTCATCCTCCCCTCAGAGCGTTCCTTGCGGCCCGGGCCTCCCTGATCGACGCCTCGGGCATCCGCAAGGTATTCGACCTGGCCGCCACCCTCGATGACCCCATCGACCTGAGCATCGGCCGGCCCTACCAGGACGCCCCCGAACCGGTCAAAGAGAGCGCGATCCGCGCCATACGGCGGGGCGATAACGCCTACACCCCCACCCAGGGGCGGTCGGACCTCGTTGACTCCCTGCTCGAGCGGCTCGGTCGGGAGGTCTCGATCGAGGACCGGGCGGTACTGGTCACCAGCGGCGTCTCCGGTGGCCTGTTCCTTGCCTTCGCCGCGCTGATCGACCCGGGCGACGAAGTCCTGATGGCCGACCCCTATTTCGTCATCTACCACCATGTGGTCCGTTTCTTCGGCGGGGTCCCGGTGCCAGTCGACACCTATCCCGACTTCCGGATGACGGCCGAGCGGATCGAGCCGCATATCACCGACCGGAGCAAGCTGCTCATCGTATCGAGCCCGGCGAATCCGACGGGCACCGTGCTCGACGCCGATCATCTGGCCGAGATCGCAGACCTGGCGGGCCGTCGCGGCCTGATGGTATTGAGCGACGAGATCTATCGCGAGTTCAGCTACGATGGCCCCGCTCCCAGTATGGCCGGCCTCCACGAGCCGACCCTCCTGCTGGCCGGTTTCTCGAAATCCCACGCGGTCACCGGCTGGCGGGTCGGATATGCGTTCGGCCCGGCCGAACTCATCGCCGAGATGGGCAAACTGCAGCAGTACTCCTTCGTCTGCGCCCCCGCACCATTCCAGGCCGCGATGTTGGAGAACCTTGATCTCGACACGACCGAGATGCGATCCGACTACCGTCGCAAACGCGACCTTCTGTACAACGGGATCTCCGCCAACTACGACCTCACCCGGCCGGCCGGGGCGTTCTATGCCTTCCCTCGCGTGCCCCGGGGGACCGATGTCGAATTCGTGGAACAGGCGGTACGAAACAACCTGCTGGTCATCCCCGGCAGCATATTCAGCGGGCGCAATACCCACTTCCGCATCTCGTACGCGGCGGACGACGAGACGCTGAAACGCGGCGTCGCCGTGTTGAACGACCTCGCCTGAAGCCCCCACCTTTTCCTACCATATTTGTAGCACGACTCCGATTCGACGGAGCCGAGCCATAACCGCTTATAATCCCGCCGCTTATGGACTGCCCTGCCCTTGGCGTGGGCGCCCGCCCAACAGTTACCGAAGCTCCTCGCCTTCGACCATCCAGCACCTCCTCCCCAAAGTTGTATCCCTAACCAACCGCCCCACAAAGCGTTAGAGCTGCCGTCTGGATTTCGCCGGCCGCTTTCCCGGTATCCGGCACGTGGTTTGCATCTGATAAATGGAGACGGTCAAAGCAACACCGCTCGGTTTTCAAGGAGGTGGCGACGATGAAGATACGAGAGCGAGAAGCCGGCGACGCGGTTGTACTGGTCCCGGACTCCGATATCACCTGGCGGAATCAGCCGACGTTGAAGCAGGTGCTGGACCGGCTGTCCGAACGGGGCCGTACACACATCATCATCGATCTCAGCAATGTGGAAGAGATCTCCGGCTACGGGCTCGGCCTGCTCGCCTCCCGCTGCGGCCGGCTCCGCCGTCTGGCGGGCGACATCCGGCTCGCCAACCCATCCGACCTCATCAAACGCCTCCTCGAAATGACCAGCTTGGACGAACTGTTCGAGCAGTACACCGACATCGACCAGGCGGTCCGCAGTTTCGCCATCGTGCATACGGGCAAAGAACACGGTCCGAACGAGAAACGGCCGGAGGAAAACCAGAAGCCATGCGAAAGTCGAATCAGATCGAAACGCTGAACAGACTGCTCGAAGCGTACAAAGAAGAAGCCCGGCTTTACAAAGAAATGCAGGAGGCCGCTGCCGAGCAGCTGGGCCTGCTGCAGGGCGGGAGCGCCCCAGGTCGTGTCGCTGATCTGACCGAGCGCCGGTGCGCCCTCGCCGAACTGATCGCCAAGATCGAATCGGCCATACGCCCGCTGCGGAGTGACCGGGAAAACCTGTCCCCCATTGACAGTGACCATTGCCTGAAGCTGGCCCACGAGCTTGACCAACTCCTCGACCAGATCGCGGGCCAGGTACGCGACCTCATCGAGATCGAGCGACAGAACTCGATCGCCCTCATCAATGCCACCGCCACTGAGGCCATCCGATGAACATCCGGCGCGTCATCATCGCAGACGCCGACAGCAGGGTTTTGGAAGGGATCGCCGGCCACCTGGCCGAACACGGCTACGAGGTCTTTCTCGCCACGAACGGGGCCGAACTTGTGCAATACGCCTCCGAATACGGCTGCGACCTCGCCATCGTCGAACTGGACCTGCCCGATGGCAATGGCCTGGATGCTGCACGCCGGCTCACGGCCGAAGTTCCCGGCATCCCCGTGACGTTGATGGGCAGCCCCTCGACGATCGAACGATACGCCGACCAGCTCCTTTGCGCGGGGCTCGGCTATTTGCAAAAGCCGGTCGGTCCGCTTCAAACCCTGCTGGCCGTCCAGCAGGCCGAGCGGAAGAAAAAGCTCGAGGACGAAAACAGAATGCTGCGCAGCGACTGGGAGAAAGACGAGGGGCCGGAAGACCTGGTATTCCACTCGCCGCTGATGGTCGATGTCCTGAGGCAGGCGGCAACCGCCGCCGAGACCGATGCCCCGGTGGTGGTGTACGGCGCGCCGGGCACCGAGAAACGCATTATCGCCCTGTTCATCCACCGGTGCAGCCGACGGTCGGACGGTCCGTTCGTTCGATTCCAATGCGGTCAGAGCAGCCCCAGCACCGAATTGGCGGAACTGTTCGGACGCGGTCACCACTCGGGCAAGGAGGCGGTGCGGAGCGGTGGCGGCCGGCTCGCACTGGCCTGCGGGGGCACCCTGCTGCTCGACGGAGTAGAACGCCTTTCGCCGCGCTGCCAGGCCCGGCTGCTCCGGTTCCTCGAAGAGGGGCCGGCCGATGCCGCCGATGCAACGCAGTCCAAGTCCGCCCAGCCGAACGGCTCCGGCCACAGTTCGGTTCGCACCGACGTGCGCATCATCGGTTCATTCTCGGGCGAGGCCTGCCCCCGGGAACTACGTGAAGACCTGTTCTACCGGCTGTGCGGACTGTCGATAACCATCCCAACGCTCGCACAACGGCGAGCAGATATCGTTCCACTCGCACACCGGCTGACCGAGCGGTTTGCAGAGGACCTGTCCAGCGAGGTGCGAGGGATCAGCCCGGAAGCGGAACGCCTGCTGGAGGGCTACGACTGGCCGGGCAACCTGGCTGAACTGA
>PUPC01000320.1 GCA_003553185.1 Planctomycetota bacterium
CGACCGACGCTCGAACCCGGGAGGCACCCGGCACTCCGGGCCTCCAATCTTGTGCAAAATATACCACGCTCCACCACAAGATGTCAAGGGAATACTGGCAGGTATTTTCGGCGAATTTCCCGTACTCTTCATATTGTAGCCAAAGAAACGACCGCCCCAATATATAGCGGACCGGGGCGGGCTCCCTGAATAATTTCTTGGGCCGCTCGGCCGGCTCGGACAGCCCGGACGGCAGCCGGGCCATGCCCCACCGCTCAAACCGCCCCCTCCGCCGATATTTTGCCGCTATCTACGCGAACGGGCTCCCCGCCGGTATGAACTGTGGAGAAGGGCTGTCGTCACGAGAACGCGGTGGAGCGCCCCGAGTGGTGCGAATTGGGGCGGGTGGTGCGTTTTGGTGGTCGTGGTGGACTTTGGTGGGGTTGCGGGAGGGGCCGGCCCGTCGGTTTACCCGGCGGTCGGGTCGATCGGCGGTCGGCTGCTTCGCCCGCCCCGGGACAGGCCGGCGGGGAGGCGCACTCCCCCGTCGCGCAGGGTGTGCCACATCCAGCTTGCCCCGAACATCAGGGCCATCACCAGAACGATCAGCGGGCCGGTGCTCAACACCCCGATCCAGATGGAGAGAAACAGCCCGGCCACCACGCACAACGCGGCCGTCAGGGCCGAGATGAACGTCACCCATCCGATCCGGTCGGCCCAAAAGCTGGCGGTCGCCCCCGGCAGGATGAGCAGGGCGCTGCACAGGATGACCCCGAACAGCCGCATCGCCACGACGATGGTGAGCGCGATGCAGACGAGCAGACCGTAGTAAACCAGATCCACGGGCACACCGAACACCGCGGCGGCCTCCTCGTCGGCGGTAAAGAAGGCCAGCTCCTTGAAGAAGAGAACGACGAGCAGGAGCACCAGCCCGCCCTCGATCAGCGCCAGCCAGACCCCCGCCGCCGGGATCGCCAGCACGCTCCCGAACAAGATGTCGTGGAACGACGGGGTGTAGCCCATCGCCGTCTGGTCCAGAACCCCCGCCTGGGCCAGCCGGCCAAACAGGTGGGTCCGCAGGTCGAGCAGGAGCACCCCCGTCGCCATCGCGGCGACCAGGCAGATGCCGATGGCGGAATCCGGGCTCACCCGCCGGCCGCGGGTCAGCCGCCCGATAAGCACGGCGGCGGCCACGCAGAACACGGCGATGATCCCGTCCCGGACCAGTGGCGACCGCGTCGCCGGAAGATAAAGCTGAAGCAGAAGAGCGAGCCCGACCCCGCCGAACGCCGAATGGCTGATCCCCTGCCCGATGAACGCCATCCGCTTGTGCACCACGAAAACGCTGAGCACGGCACAGGCGACCCCCACCGCCAGCCCGGCAACGAGGGCGTTCTGATAAAACGGAAAACGGAGAAACCGGCTCCACACCGACATCGCAAACATGGCTATCCCCTTCCCTCATCGGCGGCACCGGACTCGTCCGACGCCGACACGTCGTGCAAGTCGTAGTGGAACACCCTCGCGAGGACCTCCGGGGTGAGCCGGGCGGGGACATCGTGGAAGTGGAGCGACCGGTCGAGACAGGCGACCCGCTGGCTGCCGGTGAGCATCGCCCGGATGTCGTGCGAGACCATGACCAGGGTGACGCCGAACGCCTGCTTGACCGTATCGAGCAGTTCGTGGAACTGTTCCTGGCCCGACGGATCGAGCCCCACCATCGGCTCGTCGAGCAGCAGCAGCCGGGGCTCCGGGGCGAGTGCCCGGGCGATGAGCGCCCGCTGCAACTGCCCGCCCGACACATGGCCCATCGGCCGGTCAACGATCCGGTCCAGCTCCAGCATGTGGATGGCCCGGTCGGCCGCATCGAGTTGGTCCGATGTCGGACGGCGCAGCAGCCCGGCCCGGCCGGCGAGCCCCAGGCGGACGAGCTGCCCCACGGTCAGCGGGAACGAGATGTTGAGCTGGCTGCGTTGGGGAATCCAAGTCACCAGGCCGTCACGCCGGGCACGAGCCGGCGGGCGATCGGCGAGCAGCACGGTGCCCCCGTAGCCGGGGATCAGCCCGAGCAGAATCTTCAGCAGCGTCGTCTTCCCCGCGCCGTTGGGGCCGACCACCGCGAGGGTCTCGCCCTCCGACACGTGCAGGTTGATGTCGGACAGCGCGACGGTCCCGTCGGGATAGGTGTACGACAGGCCCTGGATGCAGACGACGCCACGCTCGACGTGGTCGTGGCTGATGCCGATATCGCGGGCGTTCTCGGGCATAGGTCTTACCGGGTCAGTCCCCGGGCCAGCGCCTCCAGGTTGGACCGCATCATCGCCAGGTAGCTGTCGTATCCCTCGACGTTCGGATTCCCCAGCGGGTCCAGCCGCCCCACCGCCACGCCGGTTTGCTCGCGGAGCGAACGCAGTCTGTCCTCGGGGAATTGGGGCTCGGCGAAGACCACCTCGATCCCCTCCGACTCGATGAACTCGATGACCCGCTCCATATCCGCGGTGCCCCGACCGTGGCCGTGTACCCCCGCCACCGTCTGCTGCCGGAGGCCGTACCGGTCGGCCAGGTAGGTGAACGCCGCGTGGAACGTGACGAAGGCGTCCCGCTCGGCCGCCTCGGCCATCGCCCGGTAGTCGGCGTCGAGCTGCGCCAACTCCTGCCGGTAACGCTCGGCCCGTTCCGCATACACGTCGGCGTGGTCGGGGTCGAGTTCCGCGAACGCCTCGGCGACCGCCCGGACGAAATGCTTCACCCGGATCGGGTCGAGCCACAAATGGGGGTCACCCTCGTGGGAATGGCAGTGATGCCCGTGGGCGTCCTCGTGCTCGTGCCCGTGTTCGTGATGGCCGTGGGCGTCCTCATGCCCGTGGTCGTGATGGCCCTCGGGATCGCCCTCGATGGGGTCGGCGTGCCTGACGTCAGCAAACCGAACGACACGGGCACGGGCCCTCGCGGCCCGGGCGCTCGTCTCGGCCCACTCGTCCATCCCCAAGCCGACGACGAGCAGGACGTCGGCATCGGCCAGGGCCTCGGCCTGCTCCATCCGCGGCTCGAAACCGTGGGGTGTGGCGCCCGGCGGCAGGAGAGTGGCGACCTCGACGTGCGGGCCGCCGATCTCCTGGGCGATATCGCCCAGCGGGAAAATACTCGCCGACACACGGAGTCGCCCCGGCGCCCGGTCGTCCGCCGCACGGTCCGAGCAGCTCGGGACCGCCAGCGCCAGGACCGGGAGAACCAGAAACACAAATGCAGGAATACGCATAATATCTCCTTCCCCCGAAATACTACCCGGATACAGGTCCCATCGCAAGAGAGAGCGTTTCCGGCTCTCACGCTTGACAGCGGATGACGCCGATTCTATTCTTGAACCGGTAAAAACACGGTCCTGCACGTCAACCTTCTCCGGCTCGGCCGGACGATATTCGACGCCCGCAATCCCCGTTGCCGGAAGCCCGGCGAGCGTCGAGAGCGGGCGGCAGGATCACGAGCAGTTCGGCATAGGAGCCCATTATGGCTGAATCGACCCCTCTCACCATCGCAGGCCGGGTTCGGCGCTATCTGATCGCGGGGATCCTGACCGCCATCCCCATCATCGTCACCTGGTGGGTGATCCGGTTCGTGTTCAAACTGCTCGCCGATGTCGGCAGGCCGGTCGTCGCCTGGGTCGCCGAGCGGATCGAGCCCACCCTGCCCGCCGTCGCGGCGCTGCTCGAGGGGACCGTCTTCCAGGCCGTCCTGGGGGTGATTCTGGTGTTCGTCCTGCTCTGCCTGCTGGGATGGGCCGGGACCCGGCTGATCGGGCGCAAGCTGATCGCCGCGTTCGACTCGATTATGAACCGCATCCCGCTGGTCAAGAAAATCTACAGCACGGTCAAGATGCTGGTCACGGCGATGCAGGGAACGCCCGACGAGGTCCAGCGCGTCGTCCTCATCGATTTCCCGTCCGAGCAGATGAAGACGGTGGGGTTCGTGACCCGAACGCTCACCGACGTGGACACCGGCCGCAAGCTGGCCGCAGTCTACGTCCCGACCACCCCGAACCCCACGTCGGGATACCTCGAAATCGTCCCCGTCGAGCGGATCACCTCGACGACGTGGACGTTCGACGAGGCGATGTCGTTCATCGTATCCGGCGGGGCCGTCGCTCCCCCCCAGATGAACTACGACAAGAGCGCCGCGCCCGCGTCCATCGAATCCAGCGAGCCGGAACCCGACGACGAGTGACTCGGCACGCGCCCGATCCCGCCGCGAGAACGCAGGCCCATCCCGCAATCCCCTACCGATCGACGCGGACCAGACCCCGCTCGGCGGCGTAGCCCCGCAGCGCCTCGACCTCGTGGTGTTCGGGCCGCCCGACGAGCTCGGGGAACTCGCGGGCGCGGTACGCCGGCCGGTACTGCCCCATCACGTTGACAGCGCACCCGGGCGCGGCCTCGGCCACCCGGTCGATGACCCGCCGGCTCCCGGCCAGGTCGTCCGGCATCACCAGGTGGCGGACGAGCACGCCGCGGGTCGCCACCCGCCGCTCGTCGAGCTCCAGCGGCCCCACCTGCCCGTACATCTCGGCCAGCGCGGCCGCGGCGACATCGGGATATCCCGGCGCGCCGGAGTACGTCGCCGCCGCCTCATCGTCGGCCCACTTGAAATCGGGCATGTAGATGTCGATCAGGCCGGCCAGCCGGGCGACGGTCTCGACGGCGTCGTATCCGCCGCTGTTATAGACGGTGGGGACGGCGAGGCCGCGCCGGCGTGCGATGTCCACCGCCCGGGCGACGGCGTGGGCCACGTGGCTGGGCGTGACGAAGTTGATGTTCTCGCAGCCGTGGCCCTCGAGCTCGAGCATCAGGTCGGCGAGCCGGTCCGGGGGGACGGCCGGGCCGGGCGTCCCGTGGCTGATGTCGTCGTTCTGGCAGAAGACGCAGTCGAGGTTGCAGCCCGAGAAGAAGATGGTCCCGCTGCCGCCGTGCCCGACGAGCACCGGCTCCTCGCCGAAATGCGGCGCCGCCGAGGCGACGTGCGGGTGCTCTCTGGTCCGGCAGGCCCCGACCTCGCCGGCCGTCCGGTCCACCCGGCACCGGCGCGGGCACAGCTCGCAATCTCGGATCGCCGCCTCCAGAGCGTCTATCGCATCGCCGGTCATATCGAGCGATTATACCACCGGCGTTTCCGACGACCAACCGGTCCCGCCGGGATCGCCTTCCGACCGCGGGAAGATCGGGCCACAGGCGCATGGGAGCATGGGGGAACGAGGGAACGGGGGCGCCCTTCTGAGCCAAATATTTTTCTCGAAAATAGCGCCATTTAGTCCACCTACCATAGCACTGGGAGACCACATGTGGAATATTTCCCGATCGCGTTCCGTAACGCGATGGCGGCCAGTGGCCTGCGTCTATTTCGGGTCGTTTCGTACAAACCCGTTTACGGCCCCGGTTCTCGGGGACCCTCATTGCATGGTACCGTTTCGGCGCGAAGACCTTACGGCGTTTCTCCGGAGACGGCGGGCCGTCACGGCCGCACGGACCTTCTATGTATATACCGCAGGAACGGGGCCGGAACAGGAAACGTCGGAACGTCGCGCTACCGGCGCGGGGGCTGTTCCGTGGCACGGCCAGGGATTGCCGTGCCACGGAGAAGCGGCAGTCGCCCCATCTCGCGAACGGTTTGCGGTGCGGACGGGCCGCCTCGGAATACGTGTGATGTGAATGGTTCGGGGCGACCGGGTCGCGGATTTCGGGCAAATGTCTTGTTTGGCCCCG
>PUPC01000257.1 GCA_003553185.1 Planctomycetota bacterium
CGGGGCCGGTATAATGGCCGCCGATGGAATCTTCGGGCAGGATAGCCAACGCGGTCGAACTGGTGCCCGCCGACAGGGACGATATGCCCGAATTCACCGACCGGTTCCAGGATTACCTGGCCGAGTTGGCCCGGTTCAACGGGGCCCAGCCGAACCGACGCGGCCGATACGAATATCAGTACTTCAATCTCTATTGGCGGGACCCGGCGCGACAGCCGTATTTCATCCACGCCGACGGGCGGCGTGCCGGCCTGGTGCTCCTGCGGGAGCTGCCGGCGGGGACCGGGTCCTACGACAGCCCATCGCTGCAGCTTGCCGAACTCTACGTCTTTCCTCCACACCGACGGCGGGGCGTCGCCCGGGCGGCCGTCCGGCTGGCCGCCGGGATCGCCGAGCGGAACCGGCTGCCGCTGACCTGGTCGGCGTATATGAACAACGCGGCCGCGGTCGCCCTTTACCAAGCGGTCCTCCGCGAGTTCAGCGAGTTGGACAGGCCGTGGACCGTCGATCGGCGGCGGGGCATCGGCAGGTCCGGCCTCGCCCGCTACTACTACAAGATGACGCCGCCGGACGTCGATCCAACCTGATCCGCCCCAACACCCCCTTTTCCCAGGAGCACTCATGGTCGAAAAATTCGAACATACCAACCTGGCCGAATGTGTGCGACGCCACGTCGGGCGGCCGGCGGCGACGATCGAGCTGGAGCCCATCTCGACGGGCAAGTTCAACACCGGGTATTTCGTCACGTCCGACGGCGATGAGTTGGTCCTGCGGGTCGCCCCGCCCGCCGATTCGGTGTTTCTCTTCTACGAGCGGGATATGATGCGCCAGGAGCCGGGCATCCACCGCCTGCTGCTGGAGGAGACCGATGTGCCTGTCGCCGAGATCATCGCCTACGACGATTCGCACGATGTCATCGACCGCGATTTTATCCTGATGCGACGCCTGCCCGGGACACCGCTCTCCCAGGCGCCGGTGGCCGACGCCGAACCGGTGATGCGGCGGGTCGGCGAGTGCCTCGCCCAGACACACTCGCTGACCGCCGACCGGTATGGGTACCTGGGCGAGCACCGACCGATGGAGCCGGCTGACAACTGGGTGGACGCCTTCGCGGTGATGTGGCGGAAACTGCTCGACGATATCGTGGGCGTGGGCCACTACAGCACGGCAGAGCGCGACGATCTGGTCGGCCTCCTCGATCGCCACATTGAGCTGTTCGACCGGCCCGGCCCAGCCCGACTCCTGCATATGGACGTGTGGGCCCAGAACATCCTGGTGGACGACGCCGGGCGGCTGACCGGGCTGGTGGACTGGGACCGGGCACTGTGGGGCGATCCCGAGATCGAGTTCGCAGTACTCGACTACTGCGGCATCTCAACGCCCGCGTTCTGGCGGGGGTACGGCCGGCCGCGCGACGAATCGCAGGAGGCCCGCATCAGGAACGTGTTCTACCTGCTGTACGAGCTTCAGAAATACATCGTCATCCGTGAGGGGCGGGGTCACGACAGTCGGGCGGCCCGCGGGTACAAGCAGCAGGCGCAGAAGATCATCCACCGGGCGTTCGACAAGTAGGCGATGTGCGGGCCGGTCCGCACCGGCCGTGCATACGGCCGGGAGAACGGCCCGGGCGGCGCAACTCTGCCGGCGAAGCGAGCCGTTTACGGCCTTCCGAACGCCCACGCTCCGATCGACGGCTCGCCCCGTTCGCCCAGTGCGTTGATGGCGACGACATAGTATCGCCTGCGCTCGACGTCCCGGGACTCACACCAATCGACGAAGCTCGTCCCCTGCACCGGGTGGGGGGTGATGCGAATGGGCATTGTGTGACGGAACTCGTCCATCCGATATATCGCGTAGCCCTGGATGTGCTCTTCGGGCACGTCCTCCCAAGTGACCAGCGTCGAGCCGTCCGGCTGGATGGTCGCCTCGACTCGAGGGACCGAGCCGGGCAGTGTGCGGGCGACCGACGGGCCGCTCTCGACTCCGTTGGCGTTGACCGCCCTTATCAGGTAGTCGCGGACCTCATGGCTGACGAAGCTGGTCGGGCCGCCGAGCTCCCGCTCGTCGTGGAAGCGGGTGCCCTGCACCGGCTGTTCGTTCAACTTTTCGACCGATTCATAGTCCCGGAACGCTTCGCTCCGGTGTGCCCCGCCCACCCGGATCGTAGCAGCATAGACGTTGTAGCCGACAACGTCCGGGGAGGCCGACTCGTCCCACTCGACCTCGACTGTGCGGTCCGGCCTGACGCTCGCCGTCGCGGTCAGGGGGAACCGTGGCTGGGTGCGCACAGTCAGCGACCTCTGGCTCTCCTCATCGTCCCGCACGGCGGTGACATAGAAGTAGGCGATCTCGCCCTCGGCCGGTGCGTCCCGGCGGAACGTGCGATCGGTCACCATGGCGCCGACCTGGGAGAACTCGACGTTCCAGGGTTCTTCGCCGACGCCGCTGTAAACATTGTAACCCTCTGCCCGGTCGACCGGGTCCCAGGTGAGCACGGCTTCGCCGTCGCGGATCTGGACCTCGACGTTGTCCGGTTCGGCGAGTGCCGGTTCTGCCGGCGGGTCGCCGGGGGGGAGTTTATAGGTCCACGTCTCGCGGATAGCAATATGGTCGCTGCGCCAGTTGAGCAGCCCGCCATTGAGCACATAGACGTTGTGGCGGTTGTCGTAGGCCATGTCGACCGAGAAGTACTTGGGGTTCATCCCCTGCGGGGTGGATAGTCGAGACCATCTGTTCGCTTCCGGATCATACTGCCAGGCAGCCGGCTCCTCGGCGGTCCGGATCTGCCAGGCGACGACGGTCCCCGTCGCCGGGTCGTATTTGACCGGCTGCCGAAACACCGGCGGGTCGCCTTCCGCTTCGAGGTCGGTCCACGTATTCTCGGCAACGTCATAGACCCACGTCTGATTGGTCGGGTCACTCCAACTGCCGCCGATTCGGAGTGCTTTGTCCACCTTGGGCAGATAGACCCAACCTGCATTACTTAGCCCCCCGGGCCGCGGCGAGGCGGCGGGCCGTTCCGTCCACGTATTCGTGTATGCGTCGTAGACCCAAACCGCATCCCGGTCGCCCCAGCCCCCCTGCCCGCGGAACAGCAAGGTGACCTGTGCCCTGTCGTGGTAGGCCAGCGGGCAGAAGCCGCGCGGACCCGGGTTCGGCATCGGGGATCGGACGGGGACCCAACGGTCCTGCTCGCCGAAGTAGACCCACGGGACGCTGATCCGGCTCGCCCGGCCCCATATCCACTGCCAGCCGTGGTTGGCACCGTGTGCCTGTACGCTGATGACACAGCGGTTGGCCCGGTCGTAGGTCAGGCCCCGGGTGCCGCACATCCCGAACGGCTCGATGGGCGAATTGCTCTGTTTCCACTCATTGGTCTCGGCATCGTACAGCCAGGTCTCGCTGAGCTGGGGGGTATCGCACCGCTGGCCGTGCGATCCCCACTTGACGACCTTGCCGGTCGATTCGTCGAAGACCTGGCCCGCCTCGTAGCTGGTGTTGCACACCCGCATATCGTCGAAATCGATCGGCCAGCTACGAAGGACCCAGGTATTCGGCTCCTGGTCTTCGAGTGACGGGACGGGTTCCACGAGTTCTTTGAAGATGGGATGCTCGGCCAGGGCGTTCTGCACGTCCTCGCGGTGCCAGTGCCAACGCCATCGCAGCGCCCGCATCGCATCGTGTTTGATCAGGTCGGACTCGTGGTCGAGCAGTTCGATCAGTGTGGGCACGCCTTTCGGATCTCCGATTCGCCCGAGCGCCTGGACCATGAAGAAGAGCCGCCTTTCCTCGCTCTGGGGAATCTGGTCGATGAGCACATCAACGGCCCGGGGGTCTTCGGCCATTTCGAGGCCGTGGCCGGCGATTACACCGCCGCCGCCGGAAAGGATTTCGACGTAGCGGTCGACCGCCGACTGGTTATTGGCGCCGGCCAGGCGGATGGCCGCGTGGCCCATGTAGCGGGTGATGTTGTTCCGGTGGTTGTACCGCCTGGCGATGGCGTCCACCGCCTCGGCCGTACCGAGACGTGCCAGGGCGTTGAATGTAAAGCTCAGTACGCTCGCATTATCACTCTGGCTACATGCGACAAGGGCCGGGACGGCATCCTCGCGGTCGGTCCAGCCGAGTGCCATTGCGGTCGTATCGATGATGTTATCGGCTTTTTCGACGTAGTCGCTCAATTGCTTGACGACTGCATCGCTGGCGATCAGGCCGAGCGCCTGGGCCGCAGCGGTGCGCTCAATCCCAGGATGTCCGTCGCCGGTCAATCTGTCGACCAGTTCGTCGACGGCGTCGGGATCCGAGCAGCGCCGGAGCGCCTGAACCGCCGCCATCCGGACAACGGGGCTCTCGTCATCCATCTCGCTCACCAGCAGGTCCCAGACCTCCTCGCCGCCTTTCCGGCCGAGTGCCAGCAGAATCTCGCCCCGGATTCCTTCGTCATCCTGTTCGTCATATAAATCGAGCAGCACCTCGGGGCCAACCATCTCGTTGTGCTTGGCCATTCGGACGACCTCGACCAGTTCCCGACCTTCCTTCGTCTCGAGTTGTTCCCGGATGCGGGCGATGCTGGCGGGGTCGCGCCGGTCCCGGAGGCCGGGCTGCTCGGCACGCTCCGGGCGCAGGCGCCCGAGAGTCCATTCGGCCGTCTCGCGCGTTCCGGCGTAACCGTGCTGTGCCGCACGCCGGATAACGGTCGGCCGTCCACGACGCCACCGGCCGCCCCGGCCGACCAGTTCCATCGCCCAGACCGCTTCGTGGCTGGTTGCGTCCGCCTCGCCGATCAGATCGGAGAGGGCTCGGTCCAGCCGGTAGTCCTCGATTTCGAAGACCGAGATTCGCCCGGCGGGGCGGAACTCGCGGAAGTCCCGTTCGAGCCGGTCGAGCGAGCGCAGCGCGTGGTGGCGAACGCTCTCGTTTTCGTCTTCGAGAGCGGCCTCGAGCAGCGGACGGATGGCGGCGGTCGTCTTCGAGTTGCCCAGTTTGTATGCGGCGAGGCGCCGGGCGTCGATTTCGCCGGAACGAAGCGTTTCCTTGTACGATTCCAGTTGCTCGTCCGACAGATCGGCCTCGAGCAGGAGGACGTTGCCGTCGAGTCGTGTCACCGGGGCGAGGGTCGCTACGATCTCGGCGATATCAGTCGCGCCGTCGAACTGGGACGCATCGATCTGACGTACCAGGACGTCGGACGGATACGCGTATTGGAGGCCGGTCTGGAGGTGGGCTTCGCGGAGCACCTGCCAGCCGAACATCAGCCGATTCGGGAGGGTCACCTTGCCCGGCTCTTCGGGATCACCCGGGCTGCGAAGCGATAGAGGACCGTTGGCACACCCGGCGGTTGCCATAGCCAGGACTAAACCGAAAAGCATAACATAGCGCATGTCTCTCCTCCTCACAGGTTGGCCGGCCGGCCCGTATGTTATCAATGCGGCATGAACCCGTCAATCTGATTTCATCGTGCGGGAAGCCGGATCGGCGTTTCGGCTACACCAGCCGATCGACCTCGGCCAGTTCGACCTCGCCGCCGCCTCGCTCATCCGACAGGTAGGCGGCGTACATCAGTCGGACCGAGTCGACAGCCAGGTCGAGGTCGTCTTCGACCGGCAGGTACGGCGGTTTCGGCTCGAGCGCCCTGCCCTCTCGATGGGCGGCGAACCGGTCGAAGAAGGCCTGCATCTCCTCCAGGTAGCCCATCACGAAGTTCTCGTTCATCGCGGGGAAGCTCCAACCGCCCGAGGTCTCGAGCTTCTCGACGAGGTACTCCGGCTCGAATACCTCGGGGCTGGGGCTGTACGCCTGGACCGAGTCGTTCGGGCTGAGGTTGCCCTGGACGCGGAATTTGTTGGACAGGACCTCGAAGGTGTTGGCAACACCGCCGAGGGTGAACTCGTTCGCCTCGACCTCGGCGTAAGTCCCGTCGGCGAAGCGGACGACCATCAGCCCCCAGTCCTCGCCGTCCACATAGCCGCTGCGGACCTTCTTCGGGTTCTGATATTCGGGATCCTGATAATCGGCCTCGAACGTCAGATAGCCACATCGGCCGGAGACTGCGACCGGCGGGATCGGCTTCCCGCTGCGGATGCGGCCTTCGAGCCGCTTGATGTAGAGCGCCAGCCCGAGCGGATGGCAGGCCTTGCCCACGATCGCCCCACCGCCAGCGTACTGCAGGTCGCCGTAGACAGGCGAGCCCGAGCCGCTGTGCGCCTCGTAGCCGCGATAGAGCATCACCCGGGCACCGGGGTCGGCCTCGCCGACCGACCAGTTGTCGTCTCCGTCGCGGTGTTTCTTATACATCGACCGCATCATCAGCCGGCAGGTCTTGAGGCCGGCGGGCAGGAAGTGCCAGTTCTCGGCGAAGCAGAACACGACGTCGTTCTGCCGGATCGCCTCGGCCATCCGGCTGGCGCTGCCGACCGCCTCGGCGTAGCGCTGCTCGTTGAACGACTGTGCCCGGTCGCCTGCATTGTACGTCTCCTCGTTGAGGAACGAGCCGGTGAACGGTTTCTCGACGATCACGTGGCGGCCCGCCTCGGCCGCTTTCACGGTGATATCCTCGTGGGCGTAGGGCGGGGTGCACACATCCACCACGTCGCAGTGCTCGATCAGGTCGTCGACGCTATCGAACGCTTTGATGCCTCGCTCTTCGGCAAACTGCTCACGGCTCTCGGCCGTGCGTGACGTGACGCCGACGACCTCGAGGGGTACGCCGCGCACGCCCTGCATACTATCGTAGTGAAACTCGCCGGCAAAGCCCACGCCGACGATGCCGACACGAATTGTCTTCTCGGACGACATTCTTTCTCCTTGCTGAATAAGAACAGGGTTCAGTTCATCCCGCGACTCCAGCCCTTCGCTATTACCGAGGGCTGCCGGTCGCGTGTTCGGCTTCATTCTCGGGAGCCCGCTCATCCAGTTCGCCGGGGACGATGGCGCCGTGCTGCCGGAGCACATCGTAGATGTCGGCCATCGGCAGAGCGTCGATATCGGCGGACCGGTCGGCCGCGGAAATGTATTATGCAAAGCCGACAGCCCGGCGCAAGGCCAAAACGAGCAAGCGGCAACGGCCCTTGTTCCGTCCGGTATCGCGTTCGGCTCTGCCGGATCGCTTCAACGGTCCACGTGCTGGACGGTCGTCCGGCCCTCCGGCAGGGAATCGATTTCGAGGACCCCCTCCGGCGTGGCGGTCAGTTCGCGGCCGCCCGCCCGGTAACTGCCGTCGGGGACTGCATCGACCAGGATGCAGCGGCTGCCCCCGGCGCTCTGGATATCGAACCGTTCGACCGGCTCGGCCTCGTGTGCGAACACGACGACCGTGTCGCCGACACGGACTGCGTGAACGCCTTCCCCGGCGGGCACCCGTTCGACCTCCGGCCGTTGGCCCTGTTGTCCGGTCAGCCGGGGGACGAGAACGTTCAGGAACCGGTTCTCGTCCTTCGGCTCGGTCGGTTCGGTCTCGGTCCGCCAGAAGCCGACGTGGGTGGTGGTTCGCATTCTCTGCGGCCGGTACCGTTCGGCCGGGATCAGGTTGTCGCCGGTGAAACCGTTCGACTGGTCGCCGTCAGTCTCGACATAGCACTGGTAATCGGGCCCGCCGATCTTGAGGGCGCGGCCCTGCTCGGGCAGCAGGGCGTGGTGAACCAGTTCTCCCCGGTCGTGCTGCGAGACCAGCACCCGTTCGCCGGCCTCGAGAATCCCGTTGTCGAAGCTCTCGCCGGCCAGCAGTCTTTCGGTGGGCGTCTCGGGCTTGGACAGATGATGCAGGAGGAATTTGGGCAGGTAGGACGGATCGGTGGTGTTTACCCGGTCGTAGACGACGAAGGCCTTCTCGCGTCTTAGGTATAGGAACTGGCGAGTGACCAGCGAGACCTTGGCCTCGGCGCCCGGCTCGGACCACCGGGTCGAATTGTACGCCGAGGTGATGTCGGCCGCAATGTAATCATACTCGGCTGGCTGGCTCTCCCAGGCGGTGATGGTGGCCCGGCCGAGGTGGGTGCCTGCGTGTTTCTGGTCCAGGTAATGCTGGAAGTTGAAACAGTTAAAGCCGGTGGGGCTGATCACCCGCTGTCCGCCCGACACGGAGCTCCAGAGTCGCTCGCCCTCGTGCGTCCTGTTGCGGAGGAAGGCCGAACTCTCGCCCGGCTGGAGCACGAGCAGCGAGTTTGCGGCAACGGTTTGGACGGCGTAGCCCAGCCGGTGGTCGCTCCAGTATCCGACGTTGTAGATGCCGGTTCTGGGGGCGAGCACGCCGCCCTTCTGGATGCTGAAGTGCCCGACGTCATAGTGGTCGTGATGGGCGAGCATGTCGCCGGCCTTGAACGACGCGTACAGTTCATCGTTGTCGCCCCATTCGCCTCGCAGGAACGCGGTGGCCATCGAGTCCCGGCCGAAGAGCATCGCCTGCGGCAGATTCTCACGCATCCACCGTTCGGGCTGCTTCGGATCATAGTCCTCCTCGGGGCGGACCGCCGGGTCGTATGTGAGGACGATGTGCCAGTAGTATGGCCGCCGTCCGTATGGTCGCGGGGACCGGTTTCGGAAGAAGTCGCCGCCCGCCATCACCGCCGGGTCGCGCGAGAGGCGTGCGAAATAATCGACGGTGACGGTCCACCACCCGGTATGCCCCAGCCGCAGGGAGCCGGACGAATCTCCGTATGGCTCGAACACTCCGTTCGGCGCGTACTGATAGATCGACCACAGGCCGACCTTGCGCATCACCTCGCGGATGTCGATGCCGTCGATCTCGTCTATTCCGAGTGCGGTCATCACCGAGTCTGCGGCGATGGCGTAGGGCCCCGCCCGGTTGTAAATCCAGTAGCTGGGCCCCTCGGGCCAGCCCTCGCTGTATTCGAGTGCCCGCAGCGAGTCGATATAATGTGCGGTCACCCTCTGCAGGATTTCTTGGTCGAGGTGTTCGGCGATGCCCAGGGCGGTGATCATCGCCCCGTTCGCCGTCTGATTCCGGCCGTGCCAGACGGCATGGGAAGTATGGTCAAGCTCCGACAGTTCGGCGTGCAGCCGGGCGGTGATCCCCTCGACGGCCCTCTCTTTCTGCTCGTCGGTAAAACCGGGATAGTGGTAGAGCCAGTCGTAGGCGAGTGCATGCGACCAGGAGCGCCGTCGCCCGGGCCGCCGGCCGACCATCCTGTTGATCGCGGCCTCGGCGTACCGCTCGTCGCCGTTCACCACCCACACGGCGGCGAGCATCGCCGGGTGCTGCCAGCCGCTGTTCAGGTCGACATCCAGCGCCTCCTGGAAGATCGACTGAAAGGTCTCGTCCGTCCGGTACAGCTCGCGCACATCCTCGAACGTCCGCCCCCAGCCGGTGTGCCCTTCCGGGCGGAAGACCAAACGCGGATGCTCGGGGGCCACGTTAACCTCCATATCCGTGGTGGGCGGGTGCTCGGTTGTGAGCTCTCCGCGACGAGTTGGCCGGCGCTCGGCGGCGTTCGATACAGCGACGGGCACAGACAGCAGGACAACCAGAGCAGACAGCTTCAGATACCGACTACAATGCATTGATGAATCTCCAGGTGATAATCATGCCGGGAAGGCGAGTGTAGCCGACATCGCCCTCTCTGACAAGCGCCCCTGCGAGGCGGATCGGGCGGTCAGGGCGGCCAAATCGAGGGCGAGTCGTGCTTGTCTTGATACAGCTATCGGCTTATAATGGAACCAGACGGCAGTTATGGACAATTGCACAGTTCTCAACACCAGAGGGTCTAATGGGCGAATCGAAAGAGCGCGTGGACGGGTGTGTGGCTGCCGTTCGGGAGCGGTGGCAGGGCGAACCAAGGGTCGGGATCATTCTGGGGACGGGCCTGGGCAAACTGTCTGAGGAGATTCGGGCCGAGGTCACGATCCCTTATTCCGACATTCCAACCATGCCCCGGCCGACTCAGGAGACGCACCATGGGCGGCTGGTGCTGGGGACCCTGTGCGACGTCCCGGTCGCGGTGATGGACGGCCGCTTCCATTTCTACGAGGGCTTCGACCCGCTCGATGTCACTCTCCCCGTCCGCATCATTCGCGGCCTGGGTGCGGACGTGCTGATCGTCTCGAACGTGGCCGGCGGCCTGAACCGGTATTATGAGATCGGTGACGTGGTCGCGATCGAGGACCAGATCAACCTGATGGGCATCAACCCGCTGATCGGGCCGAATGACGACGAACTGGGCCCCCGGTTCCCCGACATGATCGAGCCCTATGACCACGATCTCATCGACCTGGCCGAGGAGGCCGCCCTGGCCAACAACATCCGGCTGCACCGCGGTGTCTACGCCGCGATGACCGGCCCGTGCCTCGAGACCCGGGCCGAATACCGCATGCTGCAGATTCTCGGAGCCGACCTCATCGGGATGTCAACCGTCCCCGAGGTCATCGTAGCCGTGCACGCCGGCCTGCGAACACTGGGCCTGTCCGTGGTGAGCGACCGGTGTCTGCCCGACGCGCTCGAGCCGGTGGACATCGAGACCATCATCCGAGCGGGCGAAGAGGCCGAACCGAAGCTCAAGAAAATCGTTATGGGCGTGATGGACAAGCTGTAATCTGCGGGATACCGCCGTGAAGAAGTGGAACGAAAAATACCCGGCAGCGATCTTGGCCACCGTGCTGGCCGTGTCACTGCTGTTTCTCACAACGCCACGGGCCCGTGCGGACGACCCGCCGCCCCCCCCGAAAAATCTGCTACCCAACCCCAACTTCGAGCTCGACGCCGACCGCGACGGCATCCCTGACGGCTGGCACCATTCCAACCCCCAGTACTGGACTGGCCCGGCCCCGAACAGCGATCGGTGGGAGTCGCTCCACGAACGATGGGTGGAGGCCGGGGCGGTGCCCGACCCAATCCCCTTCCGTGACCCCGGGACGCGCGAGGGCGGCCGGTACGGCTGGGAGGCGACCGGTATCGGCGGCGGCCGCTGCATCTCCATCGATCAGACCGAAGATCGGATGTGGGGCGAATGGAACGCCGTGGTGCGAGGCATCAAACCGAACACCGACTACGTGATCCTCGGCCAACGGCGACAGATGATGCCGGACCCGGCGCAAGGCAACACATCGATGTGGCTCCAGGTGGCCGCCTTCGGCCGGATGATCCCGATTCGGGGAACCATCGACGAGGACCGCTGGATTCCGTTCGCAGTGACCGTCAACTCGGGCGAATTCGAGGGGTCCTGCCGGATCGGGTTCATCGTCAACCGGGCACCGACGAAGGTTTGGATCGACCGCGTCGCAATGTTCGAGGGGACGCTCGACGATATCCCCCGCTTTTACGCCGGCAACCGCGGTGCCAAAGTCGAATATCCGTACAACGAGCCGGCATACGCATCGCCGGACGTCCAATCCCCGCTCTTTTTCGACGTACTGTGGTCGTTTCCGGGGGGAGACCCCGAGCTGCGGATCGAGATCGACCTGCCAGAAGGTCTGCGGCTGGTTCCCGCCGACGGAAGCGGACTCGAACTGGAGCCCCCCACCGAGAACGACGAGCCGCTGGCCCAGCCCGAGACGATACGGCTTGCCGGACGCAACTATGAGCGCTGGACGTTCCGACTGCCGGGGGCCGACGAACAGACCGCAATGTGGTCAGGCGGCGAACGTCCGGTCCGGTTCTGGCTCCGAACCAACCCCGGTCTGACCGCCGACTCACTCAGGGCCTATTACCGGGCCACCTGGAGGGGCGGGAAGCAGGCAACCCAACCGCTGGATATCAAGGTCGTCCGAATCCCGGAAACGGGACGGCCCAGGGCCCTCGATATCTATCTGGGCGGACTCTCCCCCGGGATGCTCGAGAACCAGGCGGAGACACTGGCCGCCCCCCTGGCGAAGCGCGGTATCCGCGGCCTGATCGCCGATGAGCCGGTTGAGGCCGAAACGACCGTCGCCATGCAGGGGGTCGGGGTCGCCCCGGCGGCGTGGTTCGAACTGCGGGGGGACGACGTTCCCGAGGCCTGCCGTGCCCGGAACGTTGACGGGGAAGCGGCCCCCGGCGTGGTGTGTCCGTCGTGCCGACCGGAAAACGCCGTCGAGACCCTGTTCGCCGGCCCGGTGGCCCTTGTCGAGCAGGGCGTCACCACGCTATTTGTCGACCTGCGCAACGGGATGGCCGACCTGTGCTATTGCGACCGATGCGCCGAGGCGTTCAAGCGGTTCGTCGAGAGGCGCCAGCCGGACCTGGAGTTTGTCTCGCCGCAAACACTGGCAGCCGAACCGGACGAACACGGGGAGGTGCGTGAACTGTGGGAGCGTTTCCGGACCGAGCAATTCGCCGACCTGTACTGGACGCTCCGCCGGCAGTTGGACAGGCACCGGCGGGAGGCCGAACCCGCCCTGCCCAACGCATCCGCCCCGCTGAAGCTCTACGCCGTCGTCCCCGGCCTCGGCCGTGGGCGCGAAGCGGCCCGACGTGATGCGATGGTCGATTATGCCCGGCTGGCCAGTGTGTTCGACGCCCAACTGGTCGAGCCGAAGATGTATCTCTCCGACGATGCAAGAACCCCCCGGATGGTCGGTCGCGAGGCCGAACGCCTGGCTAACGCGCTGCCGACGGGCGGTAAGGCGGGGATCGTGATTATGGCCGGCTCGGTCGACGACCCCGCAGCAGTCACCCCGATCCTCGACCGGCGGGATCTCCGCGACCAAGTCCTCGAAGGTGTGCTCTCCGGCGCACGGACCGTCGTGATGCCATCGTTCCAACACGCGGACGGGCTGGCCCTCCAGCAGTTCACCGAGGCCGTTCGCATGGTCGCGCCGTTCGATGATCTGCTCTCCGACGGCGGCCCCGTCGGGCTGGTCAGCGTTGGTCGGGGCCGTGGCCAGATTCGGGCCTGGGGCAAGCCGGACCGCATGCTCCTGCTGGTGACCGACTATACCACCCGCCCGGTCGCCGAGGTCGAGTTGGAGCTGCGATTCCCCGAACCGGAAGAGAACGACAATCCGCCGGGGGAGATGGTCCTTGTCGATCTGGTCACCGGCGAGGTCGTCGAGGACGCGATTACCGCCGCAACCGAGTCCGTGACCGCCCCGCTGGGCGGCTGCCGGGCGCGACTTTTCTACCTCGGTCCACGGGCGGACCTGCCCGAACCCGGGGAGGACCGCTGACCGGCGGGCGGCTTGACTCCACCGCTGTCTTCTGGTATCTCTCTCCTCGCGAATGACTCACGAATCCCCCTTGCGATCAGTTGTCGAAAAAGGACCCGGATGCGGCATTATTTAGCGATCGTTGTCACCATCATCCTGTGGAGCACGGTCGAGGTTGTAGCAAAGTTCATCACCCACGTGGACCCGAACCTCCTGGCGTTTCTCCGGTTCTTCCCCACCGGGATCATCCTCCTGGCCATCGGGCGGGGCCAGTTCCGCCGGCTCTCGTTCCCCGACCTGTTGGGACTGACGGTGCTCGGGCTGATCGGCGTCACGTTCACCTTCGCCGCCTTCCACCAGGGACTCGTGCTCGAACACCTGCAGGCATCGACTGCAGCGACGATCTTCAGCGTCAACCCGGTGTTCACGTCTCTCGCCGCTGTGTTCCTTTTGAGCGAACCGCTGACCGGACGGCGGCTGATCGGGGTACTGCTCGGCATCGCAGGCATCTACGTAGTCGGCTTCGGGTTCGGCCCGATCCCGTTCGACACGGCGAGGGGGCCGCTGCTGATGGGCGCCGCGCAGGTCACCTTCGGCATCTATGTCGCCGGCGGAAAGAAATACGTCGCCCGATACGGCCCGTTCTTTGTCAACGGTCTGGCATTCGTCATCGGCTCTGTCTTCTTCCTGCCGATGATCGGCGACTGGTCCGGCGCCGTGGCATCGGCCGGAACGATCGCCTGGATCGGGTACCTGGCCCTGCTGACCACGGGCGCCGGCTATGTGCTGTACCTGTATGGTCTTAACAAGGTGCCGACGGCGGCCGGCACGTCCATCTTCTATCTGAAGCCAGTGATCGCCTCGATACTCGCCGTGTTCGCCCTGGGCGATGTGCTGGGCGTCAACTTCTTCATCGGGCTGGCCATCATCTTCTTCTCGCTCACACTCACCCTCCAGCGCAGCCGCCCGAGACCGGAGAGCCAGCCGGTCGCCGCTGAATAACACATCCGACACGGCGGGGCTGGCGAACTGACACCGCCTCTGGTACGATATGGCCGTTGGCCGACGATGACCGAGGACCGGACGAAACCTCAATTCGCCCCGACATCAATTATATTGACACGCGTATCGAGGCCGCTGTGAGCCCCTTCCAACTGCTGATCAAACCGGTGGGCGACCGGTGCAATCTTCGCTGCAGCTACTGCTTCTACTGCGGGACCGAGAACCGGCTTGCAGGGGCTCTCGACGCCGACCGCCGGGCGGAACCGATTATGCCCGACCGCCTGCTGGAGCCGATGGTGCGGGAGTTCCTCTCCTACCGGATGCCCCAGTCTGTCTTCTGCTGGCAGGGCGGGGAACCGACTCTCGCCGGGCTCGATTTCTTCAAGCGCGTCGTCGAGCTGCAGCAGGAACATGGCGTCCGTCGGCAGCGGGTGGGCAATGCGTTCCAGACCAACGGCCTGCTCATCGACGGCGACTGGGCCCGCTTTCTGGGGGAGTACCACTTCCTGGTCGGCCTCTCCATCGACGGCCCGCGCGATGTCCACGAAGCCATGCGCGGAAAGTCGTTCGATGCGACGATGCGCGCGGCTCAGCTCTTTCGCCAGTTCGGGGTCGAGTTCAACATCCTGGCGGTGGTCAGCCGGGCGAACGTCGAGCGAGGGGCTGAGGTGTATCGGTGGTTCGCCGACCGCGGCTACGACAACCTCCAGTTCATCCCCTGCCGCGAGGTCCGCGAGGACGGCTCGCTGACCCCCGAGAGCATCACCGCCGAGGAGTTCGGCGGCTTCCTCACCGCCGTCTTCGACGAGTGGTGGAAGGACGGGGTGAACCGGGTATCGGAGCGGAACATCGACAGCGCCCTGGCATATCACCTCCAGGGCGAGCCGACGATGTGTACCTACCAGGAACGATGCAGCGACTACCTGATGATCGAGCGGGGCGGCGAGGTGTTCCCCTGCGATTTCTTCGGTCGGCCCGAGTGGCTGCTCGGGCATCTGGGCGAACGCCCGATGCACGAGTTCATCGAGGACGCCCGAGCCGAGAAGTTCGGCGTACTCAAGAGCCAGGCGGCCGCAGAGTGCCGGGAGTGCGAGTTCTGGGCCATGTGCCACGGCGGATGCCCGCGTGACAGACGGCCGGACGGGAAGAGCCACTACTGCGAGGGCTACCGGGCGTTCTTCGCCGCCTCGCAGACGCGGCTCCGCCAGCTCGCCGCCACCCTGCGAGGCCGGTAACCCGACGGGGCCGAGCCCCCTTCCCTACTTACCGAATGCGCCCGTCGAGGTTGAAGACCTGGCCCGTGATGCCGGGCATGTCGTACAGCCGCAGGATGAACGAAGCGGTGGCTGCGGGTTCGGAGAGCGTGCCCATCGCGTGCTGCTTCCGGGCGATGTCCATCGCGGCCGGCGTGGCCCGGCCGAGGTCCGTCGGCATGTAGCCCGGGGCGACGGCATTGATCCGGAGGCGGCGGTCGGCGAGTCGGGCGGCCTCGGCGCGGGTGAACCCGACCAGGGCGGCCTTCGCGGTGGAATATGCGGCGGCCCGCGGACAGCCCCACAGCCCGCAGAACGACACGATGTTCACGAGCAGCCCGCCCGGTTCCATTACCTCGGCCGCGCTTCGAGCGAGAGCCATCGGCGCCAGCAGGTCGGTCGTAACCACCTCGTCCCAGTCGTTCTCCGACAGCCGGACGACCGGGCGTCCGGCATCGACAGCCGCGTTGTTCACCAGGCAATCGAGCCGACCACCCCACTCCCGCGCTACCTCGATCAACCGACTGCGGTCGGCCCTGTCCGCCACGTCGGCCACGACAGCAATCGCGTCCGCCCCGAGCTTTCGGATGTTCACCGCCACGGCATCCGCCGTTTCGGGCGAGCGGCATCCGTTTACCACGACCGCCCAGCCGGCGGCGGCGAACGCGAGCGCGATCTCGCGCCCAAGCCCGCGGGATGACCCGGTAACCAGAGCGACCGGTCGGCCGCTCGGTTTCTGGTTCGATCTGTCGGTCATCGCCTGGTCTCCAGCAAGAAGCCAACGACGGCGGAGGCATCCGCACGTACTGGGCTTCTCGGTTTCATTTGCGGTTCCGCCCCTGGAGCCCCCTCCGTGCACGGTTCGATCGTCACTTCACGTGCTTCCGGGTGGTGAGGCCGAGATCGGAAATCATCTGCAGGTCGTCGGCTGCCTCGCGCCCGGCCGTGGTCAGGTAATGCCCGATCATCGTGCCCGACGCCCCGGCGGCGAACATCCACGACTGCAGGTCGCGGAGAACGATCTCGCGGCCGCCGCAGACTTTGATCGTCCGGTCGGGCAGGACGAACCGGACGAGTGCGATGATGCGGAGGGCATGGCGTGGTTCGAGCAGTGGGCGGTCGGCCAGGGGTGTGCCGGGCACCGGGTTGAGGAAGTTGACGGGTACGCTGTCGACGCCGAGTTCCCGCAGTTGCAGGGCGAGGTCCACCCGGTCGGCCCAGGTCTCGCCCAGCCCGAACAGTCCGCCGCAGCAGACCTCGAGGCCGGCGGCCTTGGCGGCCCGAACCATCGCCACCCGCTCGGCGTACGAATGCGTCGTGCATATGCGCGGGTAGAACCGCTCGGACGTCTCGAGGTTGTGATGGATGCGGCGTAGTCCGGCCGAACACAGCCGCTCCAGAGCGCCCGGTTCGAGCCGCCCGATGGAGGCGCATGGCACGACGGCGCCCTGTTTCGCGATGGACTCGACGGCCGAGCAGATGGCCTCGAAATCCCGACCGTCCGCACGTACGCTCTCGCCCGAGGTGACAATCCCGAAGTGGTCGGCCCCGCGTTCCGACGCGGCGCCCGCTTCGCCCGTCATCCGCTCGGTATCGACCAGGGGGTAGATGTCGGCCTGCGTCTGGTGTCGGGCCGACTGTGCGCAGAACGCGCAGTCCTCGCTGCAGGCCCCGCACTTGGCGTTGATGACCGAGCACAGATCGACCACGTCGCCGCAGAAGTGGCGGCGGAGTCGGCCCGCACCGAGCATCAGCTCGTCGAACGGGGCGGACTCGGCCAGCCAGAGGGCCTCGCCGCGGTCCACCGGAGCTCCCCCCTCAATCAGCCGTTCCGCAATCGCGATGGGGTCAGTCATCATTGTCATCCGGCACGGAGGGTAACGCGATAAAGACGGCGGTCCTGCACGATCCGCTCGGTGCTGATGTTCACCACTGCCGGGATCAATCGCCTGTTCATCCGAATGCTCCTGACTCTCTCACCTGCTGAGATACGTACCGATATCGATAGTGTATAGGCCGAGGGCGCCCGTGTCAAAACAGCCCGGCCCTTGTGCCGGGACCGATCAGCCCCGGGCGATCGCCTCGAGCACGGCCTCGATATCCTCTCGGGTGTGCGTGGCCATCGGCGAGAGTCGGATGCGGGCCGTCCCCTCGGGCACGGTCGGGGGCCGGATGGCCGGGGCGAGAATCCCGACATCGAGCAGCCGGTCGGCGAGTGCGACCGCCTCGTCGGCCTCGCCCACGACGACGGGCGTTATCGGGGTCTCCGTTTCGCCGAGATCGAGGCCGGCCTCCCGCAATCCATCCTGAAGCTGGCGTGTGCGTTCCCAGAGTTCGTCCCGCCGCTGCGGCTCCTCGTCGATCATTCGAAGGCCGGCGATGGACGCGGCGCACACCGCCGGGGGGAGCGCGGTGGTGTAGATGAACGACCGGGCGGTGTTGATGAGCAGCTCGATGAGGTCGAGCCCGCCGACCACATAACCGCCGAGCGATCCGACCGCCTTGCTCAGTGTGCCCATCACGACCGGGATGCGGCCGGGTTCGATCCCGAAATGTTCGGTCGCGCCGCGCCCGGTCTCGCCCAGCACCCCGGTGGCGTGTGCCTCGTCGATCATCAGGATCGCCCCGTGCCGTTCGCACACCTCGACCAGGTCGGGCAGCGGAGCGACATCGCCATCCATACTGAACACCGTATCGGTGACCACGAGCGCCCGGTTCCCCCGCCCGCGGGCGAGCAGCCGGTCGAGCCGGGCCACGTCGTTGTGGGGATAGACCCGGAGGTCGGCTCCGGCGAGCCGGCAGCCGTCGATGATGCTGGCGTGGCTCAACCGATCGCAATAGACCACGTCGTGACTGCCCACGAGCGCGGGTATCACCCCCAGGTTCGCCATATAGCCGGTCGGAAACACAATTGCCGCCTCGGCCCGCTTGAACTTGGCGACCGCATCCTCGAGTCGGCGGTGGAGAACCATGGTGCCCGCCACCAGCCGGGACGATCCGCTGCCCGTTCCGTGCTCTTCCGCGGCTCTCGTGGCCGCTTGGACCAAGGCCGGATGATCGGCCAGCCCGAGATAGTTGTTCGAGCAGAAGCAGAGGAGTTCCCGCCCGTTGATGCGGACGCGTGGCCCCTGGGCGCCCTCGATGGTGCGCAATTTCCGCATCAGGCCGCCCCGGGCCAATTCATCCAGCACCTCGCGCCATCCTGCACGTTCTGACCGGTCGATGTTTGTATCCGCCATTGCCTTCTCCGTATCGCTCAAGTTGCAAGTTACTGCTATTGTACCCGTCAGGCGGCGCGGCTCAAATGCGGAACGTGCGGCGTGCCCCGAGATCGAACCACATTGGGCATCGAAGCAGCAAGTCAAGTTGCAGTCGCCACACATTACGTCTATACTGGCACCGCGTGCAGGGGCGGGCCGGTAGTCCGCCCCATTCCTGAGTGACCTCACAGGGCTTTCGGAATTGAGCCCCGCCGAGACCAACACCGACGCCGTGTTCACCGCCGACTGGCATCTGCCGGCCGAGCACACCGAACACACCGACTTCTTCGGCCGCTTCCTCGACGAAGTGTGCTCGAATGCTCCACGCCTCTTCATCCTGGGCGACCTGTTCAACGCGTGGGTCGGCCCCCGCGATGCGGCCAGACCGGGGCACAAGGCCGTCCTCAAGGCACTGGCCCGGCTGGCGGACGGGGGCACACAGGTCACCGTGCTGAGAGGCAATCGCGACTTTCTGCTCGATCGGAAGGTTGCCCGGTCATACCGATTCGAGCTCGGCCCCAACGTATGGCGCGGCTCGCTGGGCGGGCTCGCGGTTCGGGGCTCACACGGCGACGAACTCAGCAGGAACGATCGGTTCCACAAGACGGCGCGGTACCTGTGCGAACACGCCCCGCTGAGCACACTGGTCAAGGCGGCCCCGCTGTGGCTGTCTGACAAGCTGGCCGACGGCTACCGGGGCGCGGCCAATCTCCGCCACAGCCGCCGCAAACGGACCCAAGTCGAGCCGGACACGACCCGGCTCCGCGCCGAGTTCGAATCGGGCATCGATGTCATCGTCATCGGCCACTGGCATCGGCCCGAGCTGCAGACCGACGCCTTCGGCTTGACGGGAAAAACATTGGTGCGGCTCGGCGAATGCACCGAGCGAAACGCCTCTTACGCCCGCCCCTGCGGCAACACCTTCAAGCTCTGTACGTTCCCCCCACCAGACAACTAGGACCCGAGGAGCCCATTGTGACGACTCTTGCCGAAGCCGTGAAACCGGACTTTTTCCGCCGCCCGCTCGATCAGGATGCGATGTTGCCGGAAGTCGGTGCGCTCCGAGCGGATCCGGCTTCATTTACAAACCAGCCCCACGTCCGACAACTGCTCGAGGCATGTGAGACGAACTGCGAGCCGGTCGAACAACTGCCCCGTCTCACCTATTCGCTCTACCAGCTTTATGAGCGGACAGGGGATCGCCGTAAGTACGACAACGCCCAGCAAAAGAAGCGCAGGAGCGCCGTGAGCGCCGCCCTGCTGGCCATCTTCCGCGATGAACATCGGTGGATAGACATCCTCCATGACCTCATCTGGAGCATCTGCGAGGAGACTTGCTGGGTGCCGCCCGAACACATCAAGCACAACCCGATCGATCTGTTCTCGTCCGAGACTGCGTTTATGCTCGCCGAGATCGAACACCTGCTGGGCGACAAGCTCGACGAAGCGGTGCGCCGGCGCATCCGGGCCGAGTTGAAGGTACGCATCCTCGATCCTTACCTGGCGAACGAGTATCGCTGGTTCAACGGCCACAACAACTGGACCGGGGTCTGCGAGAGCTCGGTTGGTGCCGCGTTCCTCTATCTCGAACAAGACCCCGATCGGATGGCCCGGGCGATCCGTCGCGTCCTCGAAGGACTGAGCCGGTTTGTCGAGCGTGCGTTCCTGGCTGACGGCGGGTCCTCGGAGGGCATCGGTTACTGGCAATACGGTCTGATCAACACCGTGAATTTTTCAGAGCTTCTGCGCGAGCGGACAGGCGGCGAGATCGACTTCCTCGCTCACGACAAGTTCAAGAAGATCGCTCTGTATCCGCTCGCGGTCCAGACCGGACCCGAGTCGTTCTACAGCGTCTCCGACTCCGCGGGCGGAGCGTCTTTCGCGCCGGGGATGATCGCCCGCCTTGCCGAACGGACCGGTGTTGAGGACATCCGCGCCCTCATCAACGAGCACACGACGAACTTGAGTCCTGCCCGGTTCCCGCACGCGATACGGAGTGTGCTCTGGTGGGACGGCACGCTGAACCAGCCGCCACAGATAGACGACCATCTGCTGCCCGAGACCGGGGTGGCCCGCATCGTCGATGAACAATGCAACGTGGTCTTGATAGCGAAGGCCGGCCATAACAACGAAGAGCACAACCAGAACGACGTGGGCAGCTTCGCCCTGTATGTGGGCGGCGAGCCGATGATCTGTGACCCGGGCCCCGGATTGTATGACAAGGAGTACTTCGGGCCGAACCGATACGACAACCCGCTCTGCGGCTCCTACGGCCACAGCGTCCCCCGCGTCGACGGCCGGGTCCAGCCGCCCGGGGATGAATATCGCGGCCGAATCGATGCGTTCGACATCACGCCGACGACCAAGACGATTGGCATCGAGTTCGCCGAGGCCTACGACATAGCCGATCTGAGGGAGCTGAACCGGACGATCACGCTGGCCGCTCACGGTGCCGACGCGGTGGAGATCACCCTCGAGGACCGGTTCGAGTTCGGGGGACAGTCGCTCCCCATCGAGGAGGCGTTCACCACGTGGGCGCCCGTCTCGGTCGGCAGCGACGGGACGGCGGTCATCCACGGCACCGACAGCGAGCTTGAACTGCGGATCATCGAGCCGGAGAACGCTCAATTCGATGTAGAAGACCTCTTGGTGGCGAAAAAACGTTCCGGCGGCCGCACTGCCACGCTTCGCCGGCTGATCTGCCCCTTGACAACCGGCGGGAAAAGCTTTAAGCTGAAACTCCTAGTGACGGACTGAGTGATTATTCGACGGTGAGGAGTCAACTTATGTGCGATGCATGTGGATGCGGGCCGGCGAAACAGACACCCGATTGCGAAAAACCGAAAAACCTGGAGGGCAAGCCCGAAGAGTGTTCGTCCGAACAGGTCAAGGAATGCCACGGCGAGACCGAAGAGCATCCCTGTGAATCTTGACGCTTGAACGTCTGTCGGCGCGTGTGCGCCGGTTTCGAGGGGAGGAACCTAGAAGAAAGGAGGCCTGTTATGGGCTGCTGTGACAAGTCGAAGAAGAAAGAGAAGAAGAAAGAGAAAAAGGGCAAGGGCTGCTGCAAGTAGTCCACCCGCTGCTGCGTTCCCACAGGACGCAGCTTGCCGAAGCAATTGATCGGGTCGAGCGAAGAGTTTCTTTCGCTCGGCCCGGTCTCTTGATGTACCGCAAAGCGAGCGGAAGGGGAGCCGCTCGATTATGTACGATGCGCGAGAATAAGGAAACGCCACCCTTCAAATCGATCTCAAGCCCCTTCCCTCCCGGCCGAGCCGCAACTGAGCGGATGATTCGTCCTGCGAAGTCCGGCCTGAAACGCCTCGAATAGAGCGGTTC
>PUPC01000358.1 GCA_003553185.1 Planctomycetota bacterium
ACCGTCCGGCACCTGGTGTCGGGCGTCCTGGGGGACAACCCCCCGCCGCCCCTGCAGCCCGGCACGCTCCGGCAGACCCTCGTCTGGGACGGGAACGACAACTTCGGGCAGCCGGCGGAGGGCGGCCCGTTCCAGGTCCGGGTTGCGATGGGCCTCGAGCCCGAGTTTCAGGAACTCCTCGGGAACAACCCGGCCTACATCGGCGATATCCGAAGCATGGCGGTGGGCCCCGACGGCAAGTTGTACATCATCCACTGCTTCGGCCAGCACCACGGGGGCGACGCCTCGTCCGCTATCGCCGTGTTCGACCGGGAGGGCCGATATCAGCGGACCATCGCCCCGTTCCCCTCGGACATGCCCGCCGACAAGCTCCAGGGCGTCCGGACGATCGAGCTCGATAACGGCTCGCGCGTCCCGTTCGTGTACCAGTTCGAGACCCGCTCGTATCTGCCCGGGTTGGGCGATATCCCGCGCCACCGATCGGTGGTCACCAGCGACGGGCGGTTGGTGTTCAGCAGCATCCAGGAAGGCCCCCGCTGTTACGCCCAGCCGGGCGAATCGAGGATCACGGTCATCAACACCGACGGCAGCGTGCCCGATGACGGCGTGCTCAAGTCGCTGATCCATCCCCTGACCGACACCGCGGCGAGCTTGGCCCTGTCGCCCGACGAAGACATCGTCTATGCCGCAGGCGTCCGGGCCGGCCTACACCCCAACGAGCCGGGCGGAAAGTTCGTGTGTGACTCCTGCGACCACATGGGCGGGCGCACCTGGCGACACACCATCCCCGTCCCGATGGTCTTTCGGACCGGCTGGCCGGACCGGCAGGTCGACGTGTTCCTGGGCCAGGGCGGGCGCCGCCACGGGCCGGACCTGAAAAAACCGATCAGCGTCGCCACCGACGCCGACGGGAACGTCTATGTGGCCGACATCGAGGGTGACCGCGTCGTCGTGGTCTCGCCGGACCGGGAGCTCCTCGGCGAGATCGAAATCGAGGGGCCGATGCGCGTCGAGGTACATCGCGAGACGGGAGAAATATACATCCTCACCGGTCCCCGCGAACTCGATCTGGTCAAGTTCGACGGCTACGAGGACCCCAACGAGGTCGCACGGCTCCACCTCGGCGAGCTGCGCTGGCCCAGTCCGACACGCAGACCGGTGATCGCACTCGACGACCGGGCCGACCCGCCGGTCATCTGGACGAACTACTACTTTTCCAGGATCGAGGACCTCGGCGATCGGTTCGGGGAGCCGGTGCGGATCCTGAACACGGACCTGAACGGCCCCAGACCCCGGTTGCAGGCGTCCATCATGGAGGTCACCGTCGATCGTGTAAACAACCTCCTCTACCTCAACAATCGCATGCAGCAAGACCTGGACACCGGCGAGTGGACGACGATCGAGACGGCAGGCCGCCGGATGTGGCCGCGAAGCGGCCCACAGAGCGCCACCGGGGCCGCCGGGCGCGACGGCCTCTATTATGTCCACATGGGAGCACAGGGAGCCCGAGTCCTTCGCTACGGTCCCGACATGACCGAGCGAGAGTTCCCGGCCCCCGAATCCGTGCGCGAGGTCGATGGCGAAGAACGGCCCTACCCGCACGAAAGAATCCCTCCAGATGAACCGGTGACCTGGGATGGCGGGTTGCGTGGATACGCCCGGAATTACGGCCAGGGCCACACCGCCGACTACGAGGGGAACGTCTATGTCCTGTTCAAGAAGTTCGGGAAGGTCGCCGATGAGGACGACTTCCACCGGGCGACGGTGCTCACCAAGTTCGCCCCCGACGGGAGGCGGCTCGACGCCAAGCTGATCAACTGCCAGAAACCGGGCATCTACTCGCCCCGGGTCGACCGGGAGGGCAACATCTATGTCGCGGTCGGGCTTCGCCCCGGAGAGAAAACCGTCCCCGAGGAGCTGAGAGGCCAGGTGAGCGAAGGGGCAGAATGTCCCGACGCGACCAACAACTGGAACAGCTATCCGATGATCTACGGCAGCATCGTCAAGTTCGGCCCGGAGGGCGGCGAAATCTTCAAGGACGCAGGCGGAGCCCCCGCCAACTTCGCATTCAACGACCCCATCGACGTCAAAGGGGCGGAGTGGATCGCGCCCGGCGCGAGCGTCGTCGGCTCGTGGGCGTCGCCCAAACACACCCCCGGCACCACGATCTCCTGCGTGTGCGAGAACCCGTGCATCGACGTCGATGAATGGGGCCGGACCTTTTTCCTCGACGCCGGACGCGCCCGCGTCGGCGTGCTCGATACCGCAGGCAACCTGATCACCACCTTCGGGCGGTACGGCAATCCGGACTCGCAGGGACTCCATTTCTGGTGGCCCCAGGCGGTGGGCGTCAACGACACACACGCCTTCGTCGGCGACCGGCTCAACCGAAGGACGGTCGTGGTGCGCCTGGTGTACAACCGGGAGATGACCTTCGATATCGAGTAGAACGGCCGGAGAGAGCTGCCCTACCGGCACTCCGCCAGCGTCTCGAACATCGCGTCGATGTTGGCCGGTGGTGTCTGGCCGCTAATGATGTTCGGCCATCCGGCGAAGGCCTTGCCCGTCGCCTTCGCTTTCTCGACGCAGGTCCGCGTCTCAACTGCTTTCACCAGACCATCAAGCGGCAAACACGCCGCCTACTCGTTGCGTGCGCACCCCGGCACCTGTAGAATATTGAATGGCCCGTAGTATGACCTTCAGGAACTACTTAATGCTCCGTTTCTGCCCGTTCAGCATGGTCCTGGCCGTTCTGACAGTGGTCGGGCCGGCCCGCGCCGGCGACGCGGTCCCGGAATGGGATGACGCTGTCGCGGTGCTGACCCGTTGGGACAGTACGTCCGCCGAGCGTACAGAGGCGATCTCGGTGCTGGAGAACGCCCCTGACCACGCGATCGACCAGATTCGGGAGCTCCTGGAGTCCGGCGTGTGGCGCGCCCGCCGGGACGCTCTGGCCCTGGCCGCGCGGACCCGGCCGACCGAGTATCCGGACCTCGTGGCGGCCGGCATGAGGGACCGAAACTGGGCGGTCCGGCTCGATGCCGTCAAGCTCGCGGCCGATATCCCGGCGGACCAGTATTCCGCAGCCGAAGCCGCCGTGATCGAAACGCTCGACGATCCGATATCGAAAGTACGCCTGGCCGCCTATCAGACCGTCGTCGCCCACGACGAGCGGTCGCCGCTCCTCGAACGGGCGCTCGCCGACCCGGACACGGACATCGCGTATTGGGCGGCCGACAAGCGGCTGCAGCACGCCCGGGAGGACGACTTCGACCCGGACGAACGGGCGCGGCTGATCGACCTGGTCATCGACCTGATGCGGCAGCCCCGCTGGCAGGAACTCGACCGGATCAACGTCACCGCTCTCCTCCGGCTGGGCGACGCGGCCGAGGACGCCCTGTACGAGGCGGTGACCGCCGAGGCGCCGGAGACGCAGGAGAACGCCATCGCCGCCCTCAGCTCGGAGGCCGGCCGGGCCGGGCTCGGCCTGATGCTCCGGTTCGTGCACAGCCCGCACGGAGAGTCCAGGGCGTCCGCCATCAGGCACTTATGCCGACACGCGGAGGCGGAGCAGGCCCCGACGCTGCTGGCCCTCCTGGCCGAGGTGGCGGACGTCGGCCTGCGGCGGCAGATCATCTCCGCTCTCGGCCGGCTGGAGTACAAACCGGCTGCCGACCGGCTGATCGGGCTGATCGACGATCCGAACGAGCAGGTGCGGCGGGCTGCCCTCGAGGCACTGGCCGGGATCGGCGACGAGGCGGTCGCCCGACGGCTCATCGCCATGTACCGGGCCGAACCGCAGGCCTGGCGACGGAGCCCGCTGGTCGGCCCCGTCGCCCGCATCCTCCAGCACGATGCGACCGATTTCCTGCTCGACGCGGTCCGCGACACCGAACCGTCGATCCGCCGGCTCGCCCTGCAGGCCGCCCGCTTACACCTCGATGCCGACGGCCGGCTGGCCGTGCTCAAACGGGCCATCCGCGACGAGACGGAAGACTCCGTACGCGAGTCCGCCATCGCGTATCTGGACGGGGAGGGGGCGAAAAAGGTGGAGCCGAAACTCGTCGAGATTCTGCGGGCCGGCGGACCGGGTTCACGCAGGGCGTCTGCGGTCGCCCTGGGCAAGGCCGGGACCGACTCGGCCGCCGAAGCGCTCTCCGCCGCATTCAACCGCGAGGAGGAACCGTCGGTCACAAGGGCGATCATTACCGGACTCGGGGCGACAGGGAGGCCGGAGACGGTGCCCGTCATCGAGGCCGCTCTCCAGTCGCCGGACGCCGAGACCCGCCTGGCGGCATTCTCCGCCCTCGAGAAGCTCGGCGAGCCGCTCGAAGACGAGTTGATCTTGCGGCTGGTCAGGACCGAAACCGACCCCCAACTCCTGCGAAAATGCCTGAGCCAGATCCTCGACCGCCGGCTCGCCGGGCCGGACCTGCTCCCGCGTCTGAGTGAGCTGATGCAGTTCGACGACCCCTCACTGCGGCACGCGGTCGTCCGCTGTATCGCGGCTGTCCCCACCGCAGACGCCGCCCGCCAGCTCTGTCGCGCGGTGCAGGACGACGCCTACTCGGCGGTCCGCGTCACTGCCCTGACCGAGGTCACCCGGCGGATTACCGAACGGCGGGTGACGCTGGACGAGCTCGGCGGGGCGCTGGGCGGGGTGCTGGAATCGGACGATTCCGACATGCGCCGACGGCTGGTCGTTACCCTGTCCGAAATGAACACCCCGGCCGCCCTCCCGCTGCTCATGCGGGCACTGAGAACCGACCGCGAGGGCTCGGTCCGGCTCGTTGCCGTCGAGGGGGTCAGGCCGTTCGCAGACCGGACGATGGTGCCGGCTCTGCTCGAGGTGATTGAGGACGAGGACCACGTCCCCACGGCGGTCGCCTTGATTGAACTGCTCGGCCGGCTTCGCGATCCCCAAGCATTGCCGCCCCTGAAACAGAAGCTCGAATCGGACGATAGCGCCGTCCAGTCGGCCGCGCTCCGGGCACTCGGCCGGTTCACCGACCCGTCCCTGGCCCCGGTCTATATCGAGCAACTGAAGGCGAACCCCAACACCGAGGTCCGCCTGAGCTGCCTGCGAAACTTGGAGGGCGCCGCGGACCGCCGCGCCCTCGATGTGATGCTTCGGCTGCTCGATGACGACAACCGCCGAATCCAAGAGGCCGCCGTGGCAGCACTCGTCCGGTTCCGGGACGCGAGCGTGGCCCGCGCCCTGGCCGAACATCTGCTGGCGGGCGGGGACGGCGCCCGCGCCGATCCGATCATCGCCCTGCTGGGCGAAGTTCGGCTCCGGTCGATCGCGTCCGAATTCGTCAAAGCCGCCGAAGAGACCGGCGACCGCCGGAGGCGGAAACACATCTACTCGGCGCTGGGCGCCATGCGATACCGTCCGGCTGCGTCCGCACTTCTCGGAGCCGTCTCCGAGACGCCCTACGAACAGTTCGGGCCGGCCGCCGCCCGGGCGCTGGGCCGGATGCCCGAGCCCGAGAGGACCGCCCGGCTGCTCGACGTGGCCCGGCGGACGTATGGCCCGGTGGCACAGGCCGCTGCCGTCGCTGCTGCGGCCCAGCCGAACGAGGACGTGGTGACGTTCCTGATCGAGCGAG
>PUPC01000168.1 GCA_003553185.1 Planctomycetota bacterium
GCTACGATCCGGGCGGGCGGTTCGGCGGAATGCTGGTCCACATCCTCGACCGGCACGGCCAGATGGTCCACGCCGACGCCGTCCCCGGCCTGATCCATGCCCAGCACGGCGTGGCGCTGGACGCCGACCGCAACGTGTATCTGCTCGCCCAGCGGACGCGGGCCTATGACGGCGAGGCCGGATGGAATCCGCTCTCGGGTACCCTGATGCGGCTGCCGCCGGGGCAGAACCGCATCCGGACAGATTCGGGGGCGCCGGTGGAGATGGATGCTCCGCCGGCCCGATCGCCCGACCTTCTCCGGAGACGGGCCTGGGTCGAAGGGGCACACTGGTTCTACGGCGACGGCGGATGGAGCGCCCACAACTCGCCCGACGCCGCGAACTGCTCCTGCTTCAACTCGCGCTTCGCGCTCGATTATTTCGACCGCAGCTTCAGCCCCGAACTCGCCCGCTACACCGTGGGCGTGGTCGATAACGCAGGCAACCTGATCCTGCGCGTCGGTCAGTACGGGAACGTCGATGACGGGATGCCGCTGGTCAAGGACGGCGGGCCGCCGAACCCGCGGTCCATCGGAGGCGACGAGGTCGCCCTGTTCCACCCCGCCTACCTCGCCACCCACACCGACCACCGGCTGTTCATCGCCGACCCGGGGAACGCCCGCGTCGTCAGCGTCAAGCTCGGCTACCACACGAACGAAGTCGTCCCATTGAAAGACATTCCAGATATCGACGGCTGATCCCGAACGGGAGACTTACAATATAGAAGCCAGAGCCCATAGACATAAAAGGTATATTCCAATTCGCATGCTTGCAATAGTGGCGGGGATCAGGCGAATAACAGGAAAGGGACAGTCATGAAGAGCAAGGTCAGCAAGCAAAGTGTAACGATGCTGATTATCGGCTTCACACTTTGCGGACAAGTCGCGGCGGGCGTAACGTTCACGCAGGGGCCGGAGGTCGAGGGACAGCGCCTGAAGTTTGCCGTCTCGAAGCCAACTGACGTCGAGATCGCCGTTTTGAATGCCGCAGGTGAGATCGTGCGCCATTGGGCGGCCGGTGTGCTCGGAGCTGAGAATCCGCCACCTGAACCGCTTAAGCAGGGGCTGGAACAGGACCTGACCTGGGACGGCAATGACGATCAAGGGAACCCTGCGGAGGGCGGCCCGTTCTCATTCCGCGTAAGAGCCGGCATCAAGCCGGAGTTCGACGGATTCCCGCTCCATCATCCGCACAACAGTGGACGGGTGCTTGGCGTGGCTGCCGCTCCTGAAGGGCACATTTATGTCTTCCATCAGCACGGCACCGCGAACAGCAATCAGGGTAGTCACGACATCAAGGTCTATGACCATGACGGCCGGTATGTGCGTACCCTGAAACCCTTTGCCGCGGACATCCCGCAGGAACGTGTCGAAGCCACAAATGCTTTTCAGGATGACGAGGGCCGACTGGTCCCGCGCATCTTTAACTTCCAACAATTGAACTTCTATCCCGATCCACACTCGGCACGGCTGCAGAGCATGCCGCGCCATGCGATTCCGGCAGCGGATTCGCGCGGGACCGTATACTGGATAGCCGCCCGGGGCCGGCGAAGAACACCACTCCTGATCTCATTGGATGCGGACGGCGGTGTCAGCCGCAAGGACTTTCTAGGGCCGCGCATTCTGCCGGACATAGACAATCTGGGATTGAGCCAACACTACCCCAGAGGGACGGCATGCCTTGCTGTGAGCAGCGACGACAAATACGTCTATATCTCCGGTATGAGTCCATCTGAGGGGGACGACTTGATTCCCTGCGTCTTTCGTGTTGAGACCGAAACCCTCGGACCCGGTGAAATATTTATCGGAAACCTGGACGAAACGGGCAAGGAGGGCGCGCTTCTTACCTCGCCGCGTGGCATGGCAACGGCCGACGGACTCCTTTATGTGGCCGACAGGGATGCGGACCGCGTGGCGGTGTTCCGTGAAGAAGACGGTTCTTTTGTCGGACAGATTAATGTTCCACGGCCTGACACCATCGGTGTGGACCCTGAATCCGGAGCGGTCTACGTCTGCTCATTGAGCGGCGATCCGCCTTCACTGATCAAGTTCGATGGCTACGAAAAAGGGAATGAACTATATCGCACAGAACTTCCACGGGCACGCGGAAGGCATCGGATAACCGTCAGCGCCGGTGCCCGGCCGATCCGAATCTGGATGCCTGCCTTGCATTACGGGGCCGGTTTCACCTGCATTGAGGATAAGGGCGACAGCTTCAAGACCCTGGGCGATCCGCGCCCGGAAGGACCTCGCACCATCGGGCCTCGCGATTTGTCCTATGATCGCGACCGAGACGAGCTTTATGTCAAGGTGTCCGGAGAGCACTGGCATCGTATTTGTGGCAAAACACACTCGATCGTCGATACGCTCTTCCTGGGCGCCAGCCACCGAATGAGTGACAAAGCGACCCAAATGCTGGCCGCACCAGACGGAAGCCTCGTCACGCTGAGCTACAGACTTGGCCTCATGCGTTGGACACGCGATGCAAAGCCGCTCAACTGGGATGGACTCGACACTCACGGATGCCCGTGGGGCGGCATCATGACCTTCACGCAGAACTACCTGGCACTTCATGAAGACGAAATCTTCTTCATCCCAAATGCCCATTATCGAGGGGGAGAAAGAAGCCGGTTTACCTCCCTCAATGTTATGGGCTATGACCGGGAAGAAAGGCGCACAGCCATCTGGCAGTTAAGCCGGGGCTCGATCCCCCGCATTGACTCGAAAGGAAACATTTATATTGCCACCATGGTACGCGACCCCAAGCAGCCATTGCCGCCGTTTTTCGATGACAAAATGCCGCCGCTGCAGGAACGCATGCGGTTCTCCAGCGCTTACTGGTACAGTTACATGTACGGCGGCATTGTCAAATTCACCCCGGAGGGCGGCAGCATCTGGTTCAAAGAAGGAGAAATCTCCGACGCGGTGATCGGCGAAATGCCCGAGCAACTGAAGAACGCTCCGAAAAAAGAGTTCGGGTTCCATTACTACCTAAACCCGCTGGAGACCGGTCAACTTCAGAATGCCGAATGGTTCCGCTCCGGGTTCTCTCCCTATTCGGAAACCTACCCCGTCGGCACGCCGACCTGCATGTGCGAAGGAGCCGGGTTCGATGTGGACGGATGGGGCAGAGTGTTTTACCCGAACCTCGGCCAATACCGTGTCGAGATCATTGACAACAATAACAACTGGATCGGGACCTTCGGCCATTACGGCAACGAAGACTCGATCGGTGGCGGCAAGGCAGTCGAGACCGCCTATCAGCACGAAGGGACCGAGCGCGAGCATCCGGATATCCCGCTGGCATGGCCGACATACGTCGCCGTCTCCGATACGCACGCCTACGTCAACGACACGCTCAGCAACCGGGTTGTGGCCGTGCGGCTGAACGCCGAACTGACCGAAACGGTCGAAGTGCCGCCAACCGAGGAATGACAACAAAGCTTGACCAGAACCATATAATAGGTATACAGATCACCGTGCCTTTTTCGCCTGTATCGCCCTGTGGCAACAGCTCGTGGCGAGAGCCGCGACCGCAGAGTTCCCAAACCTTACCGGACCGCACATGATCTTATTGACCTTCGGAACCGATAGCCGATGAGCAACATACGGATTGACTGCTCCTTCCCCGGTGGCAACATCATCATCGAGGATATCGACGGGGATGTGGTGACATTGCGTCAGGATCGGCGGGATACGGAAGGATTCTGGTTCTACTGGTATTTCCGTGCCCGCGGGGCAGCGGGCCGAACGCTGGACTTCCGATTCACGGACGGCAAGCCGGTCGGCGTGCGCGGACCGGCAATCTCGCTCGATGAAGGCGACACCTGGGCCTGGGCCAGCGGGATAACGGACATCGCGAACTCGTTCACCTTTGTATTTCCGGAGGGCGCGGATGCCGTTCGATTCTCGTTCGGGATGCCCTATACCCAGGCGAATTGGGACAGGTTCATCGCCCGGCTGGGCGACCATCCAGCACTGAGTGGCGATGAACTCTGCCGAAGCCGCAAGGGGCGGCCCGTGGAAATGCTCCGGGTCGGGCGACTGGACGGGGACCCACTGGCCCGCGTCGCGGTCACCTGCCGACACCATTGTTGCGAGATGATGGCCAGCTACGCGGTGGAAGGCCTGATCGAATCCGTGCTGACGAACGACGACACCGGCCGCTGGCTCCGGGAGAATATCGAGATGCTGGTAGTGCCATTCGTCGACAAGGACGGTGTCGAGGAAGGCGATCAGGGGAAGAACCGGCGACCGCGCGATCACAACCGGGACTACGACGCCGAGTCCATCTATCCCGAAACGAAAGCGATCTCCGAGTTGCTGCCCGAGTGGAGCGGCGGGCGGCTTCGAATGACATTGGACCTCCATTGTCCCGGCCGGAGCGGCGATTGGAATGAACACGTGTATCAGGTAGGGCGCGACCGCCCCGAGATGTGGCACGAGCAACAACGATTCGGCGGAATACTCGAGGCATCACGAGAAGGCGCTCTCCCCTACTCCGCCGCGAATAACCTCCCGTTCGGCGAGGCGTGGAACGCCGGTCAGAACTACGACTTGGGCTGCAGCTTCTCCCGGTGGGCGTCCGGCCTGCCCGATGTGCAGTTGGCCACCAGCTTCGAGATCCCCTACGCAAACGCCTCCGGGGCAGAGGTGAATGCCGCCACGGCGAGGGCGTTCGGACGGGACTTGGGCCGGGCCTTGCACCGGTACCTTGAGCAGGCCCTCTGACGAACCGCGGGTGCGGAACGAGACCGTCGTAATACGCACCAGATAATTGGGCCGAAACCTGCGTGAAGCAACTTGCCATTTGTCCGAAGAAAATGGATAATGCGGGTTCACTTAGATCGCAAAGGAGATCGAAATGACGAAACTGGCCAAGACGTGTGTGGTGGTAGTGGCGGTATGTCTCTTCGCATCGGGCGCCCGGGCTGATGAGGCAGAGCAGCCGGATGGCCCGCAGACGATCCTCAACACCGAAAGCTACTGGCGCTTTCGCACTGTGCGCCAGACACCGGAGGTCGTGACGCCTGAGGGCGAGATCGTACACGGGCGTGTTCAGTCCGATATTACCGGCACAGATGTACACGGCTGGTTCCGAGCGAACCAGCAGCATCCCTCGCTGCCGGCGGAGAGCTGGCGCGTCGTCCCCATCCCGGACGATGAGGTCCGCACCCTGCCCTCAGACACGCCGGCGGACTGGATGGCGCCGGACTTCAACGACGATGCGTGGTTCCGGTCCTCCGGCCCGATGTTCAGCAATTTCTACTCCACCGACGAGGGATGGAAGCTGATCCTGATGCGGGGGACCTTCGAGGTGACCGACCCCGCCCGGGCCGGCGACCTGAAGCTCGAACTCGAGATACGCGGCGGCGCAGTCATCTACCTCAACGGCGAGGAGGTCGCCCGGGCCTACATGCCCGACGGGCCGATCACCCTGGCGAGCCCGGCGGAGCCCTATCCTTCGGAGGCCGATTTCACCGACGAGGGGTTTGTGCTGCCCTGGCATCGGCAGGAGACCCGGCGCGCCCAGGCGGCCAAGCCCAAAGAAGTCAGGGATCGGGTCGCCAGCCGCTACCGCCATATTTCTGACGTGACGATCCCCGCCGGGCGGCTCCGCGAGGGAGTGAATGTGCTCGCGATCGGTATCCATCGGGCACCGACTCCGGCGGTGCGACACGTCTGCCGGCACAAAGGCGGCTCATCGGTCAACTCGGACTACTGGTGGACTCGTCTGGGCCTGCAATCAATTCGTCTGACGGCCTCCCCCGAGGCGGCTGTAGTGCCCAACGTCGGCCCGATGGCCGGCCAGGGGTTCCGCTACTGGAATCACAGCATCATGCAGCACGTCCGCGTCTCGGACTATCCTGACCCGCTGGCTTCCGCGCGCCCCATCCAGATTTCTGCCACTCGGAACGGCAGTTTCTCCGGCCAGATCGTTATCGGCGACGAACGGCCGATCAGCGGGCTGTCGGTCGAGGTGTCGGACCTCGAGGGCCCGGGGGTCATCCCCGGCTCTGCGGTATTGGTCCGATACGCCCTGCCCGATGGGCGCGGCGAGACCTTCGATTCGCTCGATGAAGTCCAGCCCGCTACCGTATCGGTGTCAGGCGAGCACGGCCGATCGGTCCAGCCCATCTGGTTCACCGTGCGAGTGCCCGCCGACGCCCGGCCGGGTGAATACACCGGGACCGTGACGATTACGGCGGACGGGCTGGACCCTGTCAGGCCCCGTCTGACGGTCAACGTCAGTAATTGGGAGATGCCCTCCCCCAAGACCTTCCATGCCCACATGGACCTGGCCCAGTCGCCCGAGTCCGTCGCTATGGCATACGACGTGCCGCTGTGGTCCGACGAACACTTCGCCTTGCTCGACAAGACCTTCGAACTGCTGGGCGCGCTGGGGAACAAGACGCTCTACATCACCTGCATCCCACGGACGCATTTCGGCAATCAACACGCAATGGTGCGGTGGGTCCGAGACGACGACGGCGAGCTGCACCCGGACTTCAGCATCGCCGAGCGGTACCTCGACGTCGCCAGGAAGCATATGGGCCAGATACCGGGCGTGATCCTGTACGCCTGGGAACCGCCCGAGAGCCAGGGGCATGCCGGCGGGACGGGCGGAGCCGTACGAACCCACGACCGTGCCGCCCTGTACACGCTTTACGAGCCGGAGACCGACGAGTACTTTACCGCCCGCGGGCCGGCCTGGGGATCGCCCGAATCCCGGGAGTTCTGGAAGAAACTCTCCGACGGGATGCAGAAAGTGCTCGCCGAGCGAGACCTCGAGGACTCGATGCTGTTCGGCCTGATCGGAGACCACCGCCCCACCAAGCAGGCGATGGACGACATCTCAAACGGAGTGCCCGGGGCACGCTGGGCGGTTCATTCTCACCTGCGATGCGAAGAATGGCAGGGATATGAGATGGGCATGTTCATCGCGCTGTGGGGCATCCGGGTCGGCCCGATGGACCCCTCCCGTGGCTACGGCTTCGGCTGGTCGAACCCGCAATGGATGTCCTATTTCCCCAGGGAGATGTCCCTGGCCAGCCGATTGACCGAATACCGGTGCAAGCTGGAGACCTGGATCGGCGCCCGCCCAAACAGGGCGCCGTTCATCTACACACGAGGCGGCTCGAGGGGGCTTGGTCGCTTGGGAGCCGATTTCTGGGTCGTTCTGGAGGATGGCAGGGGCCGGCCCCGCTGGACGTTGGCCGGGCGGTATCCCGAGACCGCCTGGGGCCAGTTGAACATGAACAACGGGGTGGCGCGAATCCTGGGCAGAGGACGGGAAGGCCCCATCGCCACCGTCCGATCCGAGGCGTTCCGCGAGGCCGCACAGGAAATCGAGGCGCGGGTGTATCTGGAAAAAGCGTGGCTCGACCCCGAAGCGCCTCAGATACTCGGAGAAGACATGGTGCAGCGCTGCCGAGAACTGCTCGACGATAGAATCCGCGTCGTCAACGTATCGGGAGCAGGGCGCGTGGATCGGGATTCTGAGGCCTGGTTCATCAGCTCCGGTTGGCGCGACCGCTCCGTGGCACTTTTTGATCTTGCCGCAACAGTGGCCGCCGGATACGGCGACCGAGAACCCAATCCGAACTTGGGCGAACAGGAAGAGGGAGGTGAGGAATGAGAAATCGACGCCTGTGCATAACGGTTCTGACGGTTTTCTTCGGCCTGGCGGCCTCAGTTTCGACGGCCTTGGAGGTAAAACTGCAGGTAACGAACAGCGAAGAGGTGGCCCGTGAGCCCGCGCTGGTCACCAGCGGCGTGCCATTTGCAAAGGGCGCGGTCAGAGATGTGTCCAACTTGACCGTCTCGGCAAACGGCCAGGCAATCCCCGCCCAATTTGTCCGGACCGTCCCCTGGGACGACGGCTCGGTGCGATGGGCACTTCTCGACACCCAGGTCGAACTGCCCGCCGAAGGGTCCGCCGAACTCGTCGTCTCGCAGGGCGGACGGAACCCCGCACCGGCTGCCCCGGTCAGCGTCGAGGAGACCGCGAACGCAGTGAACGTGACGACCGGCCCGCTCGCACTGGTGCTGAGCAAGAGGGAGCCGGGGTTCATTCAATCTCTGAAGATAGACGACCGCGAGATGCTGACGGCCGCCGGCAAGGGCCTGGTCATCTTCCAGGCGGAGGGCGGCGAGGTCATTGCCGGCCCGCCCGCCGACGTCGAAATCGAACACGCCGGGCCGATGCGCGCCGTGGTCCGCCTGTCGGGGCCGTTCCCCGGAGTGCACGACGGCCTGATCCACTATACCGCGCGGGTCAGCGTGTTCGCCGGGCAGCCATACGTCCGGGTCCACCTGTGGTTGGAAAACCACGGGGCGGATGGGCAGGGCGACGTCAAGCCGGAGTGGTTCGCCTTTGACAGCATGGCCGTCGATCTCGGCCTGGGGCTTGGAGACAATCTCATTGCCGCGAGCGAAGGAGTCGAGGCGAGAGACCGCTTCCGGGTCCTGCAACTGTGCAAGAAGGGTGAGACCGCCCCTTATTTCACGGACGAGAATTTCGAGTACACGATCACGAGCGGCGACGAGGAGCTGAAGAAGGGAGATCGGACAGACGGGCTGGTCCAAATCCGTGGCGACGCCGGCTCTCTCACCACCGGGATTCGGCATTTCTGGCAGAACTACGAGAAAGCGATTGAGTTGGACGGGCCGTCGCTCCGGCTCTGGCTGTGGCCGACGGAAGGCCAATGGCCCAGGCCGACCCCCAGCTTCCGGTCCAGATGGCTCGAACGGCTGCGGAATGTTGCCAGGCCCGGCCTGTACATGCTGCCCGGCTCGGTCCACAAGGGCCACGAGTTCGTCCTGGACTTCGGCGGCCGGCCGGTGGCAAACACCGCGGCCGACCTGTCGCGGCCGGTGTTTGCTCGAGCAACACCGGACTATTACGCGGCGACCGGGGCACTCCCGTTCTTCTTCGCACCACCCGACACCCAGACCGGCAATCGGCAGTGCGACTTCAAGCTCGGCAGTTGGATGCGAATGAGTTCGACCGCCGCCGACCCGGAAAGCGAATCCAGCGTGTACGCCGCTCGGAGTGAGTATCGAACGTTCAATATTGGTTACCACGGGGACTCCAGCCAATGGTACGGCTGGATGGATTTCGGCGACCTGTCGATGGCCGGCAGAGGCCAGGTCTCCCTGCATTACGACTGGCCGCTCCTCATCATGCTCGAGTATCTCCGGCACGGCGACCCGAACGCGCTCGAGCTTGCCACGCAGATGGTCTGGCACCGAGTCGATGTCGACCAGTACTGGTCGGACCGGGACCCGGCCAACGTAAACGCCATCCAGAGCGGCACCGTATGGCCAAGCTTCCACGCTCACGGCCGCCGGGGCGGCCCAAGCCCGGGCGGGACCTGGGCCACCGGCCCCGCCCTCTGGTACATGTTGACCGGCGAGCCCAAAGCCCGCGACGCCGCCATCCGCAGCGCCGAAGGACTGGTGCCCGCGTGGGAAGCCATCGCCAAATCTCGGGTGTATGGCGGTGGATTGAGGGTGGACATGGCCGCGAATGCCTGGGCGATCGAGTCCTTCTGTGCCGTCCACGACCTGACGGCCGATCAGCGGTGGCTCGACGAGGCGATGAAACTGTTCAACACCAACGTGGTCAACAAGTGGCAGAGCCACGGGCCACACTTGCACTCACCCGGCACAGGACAGATACGCGGCCAGAGTTACATCAAGGAAGACATGAAATTCTGTTTCGCCATCGGCCCTCTCCTCGGCTTACATGCTCGCACCGGAGACGAACAGGTGCTCAAGCTACTCCGAGAAGCCGTCGAAAGACCGTTCCCGGAGGACAGCTACTTCGAGGCGCCGATGTTCATCGCCGGGCTCTATGCCTATGTGGGCATGACGGATAACAAGCCGGAATACATGAGAAGGGCGGCACAACAGTTCGCCCTGGGCTTCCCCGAGTCGAGAAACCCGCCGGTTTTCCTGCCGCAAAGCCCGATCTGGTCGTTCACTTCGGCCGTCGCGCTGCGGTCCGGATACCCCGTCCAGCACGCATTCTGGAAACACAACACCCGCGAGTAATAGGCGCAGGTGCGGAAGGCCAACGCCCGCCCGATGACGGAGACGGCCTGCCCCAGCCAGCACGAACGTCGTACAAAAGAGAGCATGATGGACCGAGACCAACTGCCACGCTGGACGATGCCAGATTACCAGCCGCCCGACTTCACGGCGGAACCCCTCTGCTCTGCCCCACCGGTAAAGCTCGCCCAGGCACCGGGAGACGGCATCGCCCCCGAGGGGTTTCATGCCACGTCGAACCACCCCGAGTACGTCCATCTTGGGAACGGTCGGTGGATACTGGTCAAAGAAAGTCGTATGGACTGCATGCTGGTGGTCCGAGGCGATGCGGTCACGGTCAAGGAACTCCGCAACCTGCGGGCCGGCGACCCGGTGGTGGTGAGCGTTTCAGAGGACGGCTCGGAGGGCCTGTACGTCCATTCCGACGGCTTTTCACCGCCCGACGAGCGGCCCGGAGACAAATTCGCTTTCTGCACCCGGGACACGCGCGAGACCCCGTTCAGCGCCAGCTATGACAAGCTGTACCAACTGCTCCGCTATGAGCGCGACAACGGCGGATACGTCTGCTGGGTGCTCGGCCCGGCGGTGGCCTTCGACAAGGACTCGCGCCAGGTCATGCAGGGGCTGATCGAGAACGGCTACTGCCAGGCGCTGCTCGGCGGCAACGCCCTGGCCACACACGACCTCGAGGCGGCATACTTCGGGACCGGGCTCGGCCAGGACATATACTCCCGTGCCCTGAAACCCCGCGGGCACTGCCACCACCTGATCGTACTCAACAAGGCCCGCCGCGCCGGCTCGATCCGCGCTCTTATCGATGAACTCGATACCGGAGACGGGATCATGGCCGCCTGCGAGCGGTGCGATGTCCCCTACGTGCTCGCCGGCTCGATACGGGATGATGGCCCGCTCCCGGGCGTCATCGCAGACGCCTACGAGGCCCAGGACGCGATGCGTGAACACGCCTGCCGGGCTACCACCGTCGTCTCGCTCGCCACCCAGCTTCATTCCATCGCATTCGGGAATATGACGCCCAGCTATCAGGTAATGCCGGATGGCACGATCAGGCCCGTATTCTTTTACATCGTCGATCTGAGCGAGTTCAGCGCGGACAAGCTGGCCAATCGCGGTTCGACCCAGGTCCAGCCCATCATCACCAACGTGCAGGATTTCATGGTGAATCTGGGGCGAAATCTGATCACGGATTGACCGGGGCGGGGCTGCAGGGGGGCGTTCTGCCGTCTGGTGCGTCAATGATGCCAAATGCGGGTTTTGTCACCCGGGCATGAGAAAAGCACCCGCAATGGTTCGCGGGTGCTTCTCAATTTCGGACCAGCCCTCAGAGGTCCTGGGGCTTTACCGTGGACCGCTTGTTCGCCTTGGTCCTCTCGACCGCTTCATCGAGTACTTTCGCCAACTTGCAGTTCAGGGCTTCCACTGCATCTGCGGACGTCATGCAGCCCTTCTCCTTGATATACGCCTTGACCTTACTCGTCACGACCATCATATCTGCCATCTACTTTCACCTCCCTTCAAACAGGTTCAGGTTAGCAAAGCCGGTTCGCACCGGCCTCCAAAACTTGGGCGCTATTATATCGCTTGAAGAGGGCTTATAAAAGCATTATTTCGGCATTTTTGTGTTTTTGATGCCGGCCCGCCCGGTCACCGGGCGTTGGGTGTGGAGTCGGTCGGACGGAGGCGCGCCCGTGTCAGGCGTCTTCCACCCCGCCGATCTTCCCTGCGTCGATGTCGAGATCGCTTCGTTTCTCGATGCGGTCGACGCGACCGTCTCGAATCCAGACGATCCGGTCCGACGCGCTGAGCATCTTCATGTCGTGCGTTGCGGTGATGATGGTCACCTTGGCGGTCTCGTTCATCTCTTTGAGGAGTTCGATGATCTCCTGCCCGGTGTTGAGGTCGAGGTTTCCGGTCGGCTCGTCGGCGAGGATGACCGCCGGATCGTTGGCCATCGAGCGGGCGATGGCGACCCGCTGCTGCTGGCCGCCTGAGAGCTCGAACGGCTTGTGGTTGAGCCGGTCGCCCAAGCCGACCTTGTCGAGCAGATCCGCCCCCTTGTTCCGGGCCTCGTCGGACGTCAGCCCGGCGAAGGTCATAGGGAGGGTCACATTCTCGAGAGCGGTCATCACCGGGATAATGTTGAAGGTCTGGAAGATATAACCGATCTTTCGGCAACGGAGCCAGGCCAGTTCATAGGCGTCGAGCTGAGCAACGTCCACCTCGTCGATGTACACCTTGCCCTCGCTGGGCTTGTCCAGCCCGCCGATCATGTTGAAGAGGGTGGTCTTACCCGATCCGGACGGCCCCATGATGGAGATGTATTCTCCGGCGTACACCTCGAGGTTGACGCCCCGCAGGGCGTGGACCTTGGTGTCGCCCATCACGTAGACCCGTTTGACTTCTCGCGTTCGGACAATGCTATCTGGCAAGGTGAGTTCCTCCTTCGTATATGATGTCGTTATTCATCGACGCGCATTGCGACCACCGGATCGTACTTTGCTGCTCGGTATGCTGGGAATACAGCGGCAAACACCGAAAGCGCCGAGCCGATGAACAGGGTAGACACCGCTGACAGCAGCGCCCCGCCGAAATCGAAATATGAATATATCGGTCCGAAACCAAACGCCCAGGACGCGCGGAGATACGAAAGGACAAATCCGAGCACGATGCCGAGGAACGTTCCGGTCATCCCGATAAACGATGATTCGAGGAAATAGAGCTTGATGATGAACGCTTCCAGGGCGCCCAGACATTTCATCGTGCCGATCTCACGGATTCGCTCGTGGACCGACATCAGCATCGCGTTCCAGATTCCGACGAAGCAGACCATAACCGCCACCACGCCAAGCCACCGATCGCGCGGCTCCATCTCCTCGGCCAACATGCGGAAGTAGCTCCTCTCCGGCGGGGCTCGGGTAACCTCGACAGAGAGTCCGGTAACGCCTTCCATCCTCAACCGCCGGATCAGGCGCTGCCATTCGTTCTCGACATTAGTCAGTTCGAGTTGGGCCTTGCTCACCTGCCAGTCATGCATGGCCCGTGCCCGTTGATAGTCCGTGTCTGCCCTGAGCACCTGCCGGGCTGCCTCCGCCACGGACACCTCGTCGAATAAGCGTTGTATGACGAGCGGGTCGGCCTCTTCTTCCTCCGCCCGGTGCCGCTTGCTGCTGATCTCCCGGCTCAGTTGATCCTCGGACAGGCCTTCCGGGAAGGCGAACGGCGCGATGGCTCCGGCCTCGACCTGTTCGAGCTGCTCGCGGACGCGTAGAATCTCCCGCTGTGGCTGGATGCGGAGAGACGTGGTCAGGGTCGTCCCGGTGAGGATCGACATCAAGAATGCGATGGCGAGGACGATACTCGCCGTGGTCACCACGGACCGGCCCATCCGCACCTTCATACTCTTGGCGGCAATCTCCACCGCCTTGGACCAGGGCAGCTTGATCTGCCTCCCGATCCCTTTCATCGCCTGTTCGTCAACGACCCCGCCCTCTCTGGGCATACGGCTTCTCCCTGTTATTTATCCTTCTTCAAATGCTCCGGTGACACGCCCAGCCCGATTACCCCACGGCGGGCCAGATCGCGCAGGTACTGAGTCAACGAGACCTCGCTTTCCCGATGGCTGAGGTTGTATCGCTTGCACAGCCGATCGACCAGGGCGGCGACGTTGGTATTGCCGTCGCACTGTTGCCAGACAAAGGTCCCGACCTCGTCAAGCTCTATCTTCTTGTACTTGGGGGCCTTTGTCAACCTCTGCAAGATACGAGTCCACCATGTCTCTCGAATGGGGACCGAGATGCGGACCTTGCCCCCTTCGAGCTCTTCCACCTTGGCGAGCTGGTTCCGGACGGGGACCGCCTTCAAGCTGGCGTCCCGGTCCAGCTTTTGTGCCTTATCCTTTGCCGTCATCAGGTCTGGTGACAGATCACACGGGTGCTGTGGGCTACGAAATTATCGAGGTTTCGGCTGCCGGCCAATACGGCATAATAGTATAGTTTATCAGAGACCGGGCAATGCCACAAGTCGCAGTGGAAGTGCTGCCGCCGGCTGAACCGGAGCAGCAGTGCCCCGAGCCGCTTGAGCCGTCCGCGGGCGATCAGGCCTTGGTGGCCCCGTATCTCCTGGGGCCGGGCCTCGTATGTCATGCGTTTGAACCGCTTCTTCGAAAAGACCTCGAACCACTCTTCCAAGGTCTGCCTCTCGAGGATGACCGAGCCGAAGGCCAGCCGGCCGAGTTCGATCCGGTCGTGCCCTTTCAGGAACGAGAACTCGATGCTGCCCGGATAGAGCAGCGCCTCGTCAAGTTCCACCGTGTCGGGCACCGCGAATCGCAGACCATAGGCCGACCACACGTCCGCCCCATCGTAGGAATGGTCCTGCAGCGAGCCGAAAATGCGCCGGACGATCGCCTTGATGTTTTCGCCACGCTGATAGGGGATGCGGATCATCACAATCCGACTGCATTCCGGACACCGGGAGATCATCTGATAGGATGGGCGTAGGGACGTTTCGGGCGGCCGCACGGTATAGGTCTCGACTTCCTTGCCCTCCGGCTTGGCGAGCCCGGTGTGACGCTCCACGTCCACCTTGTCCTTCTTAATCATCCCCGATATGTGCCGGTCGGTCAGATCGGTAAAATCCGGTCCCCTGCCCTTCGACTTGTCCCACCTGATTTCCAGCCGGATAGAATCGCCATCCTCCAGCCGAACGTACCCCTTGCTTCGTGTGCCGTGAAATCGGCGAATCTCCCAATCCAGCGGCATGTCGAGGGTGATCCCCTGCCAACCGAACAGAGTCCAATCTTTCACCTGTGGCATTGTGCGACTCTCCGGGATGTGCCGCCTCAGTGCGGAACCGCCATTTTAGTCCCCGGGATACAACTGTCAACAAGCTGACGCGGGACCGCCCGCCTCGGCAAGGTGGATACCATGTACCTGCGCGTTTCCGGCGCCCGCCTTCCCTTCTATTGCATCGGATACCGGGCTGGGTTAAGATATACAAGCGATGGAGCGACTTCAAAAGGTGCTCGCACGCGCGGGTGTGGCCTCCCGACGTAAGAGCGAGAAATACATCACGGCCGGTCGGGTGAAGGTTGACGGCGAGGTCGTGCGCGAGTTGGGCACCAAGGTGGACCCGGAATCACAGGTGATTACCTGTGACGGTGAGTCTGTCCGGCCGGAACCCCTGATCTACCTGCTCCTGAACAAACCGACCGGGGTGGTCTGCAGCACCGAACCGGACGGCGGGCACACGCCGATCAGCGCACTGGTGCGGAACATCGAGCAACGGGTGTTCCCGGTGGGTCGGCTCGATGAGGACAGCGAGGGGCTGATCCTTCTCACAAACGACGGCCGGCTGGCAAACCGGCTGGCCCATCCCCGATACGAGGTGCCGAAGACCTACGAGGTTGATATCGACGGCCCGCTGTCGAAGCGGCAGGCCGCCGCCCTGACATCGGGGGTTCGCCTGTCCGACGGTGTTGCGCGGTTCGACTCGCTTGACCTGACGCCGGCCGGCGGCGGCCGGTATCGCGCCCGGGTCGTCCTGCACCAGGGGCTGAATCGCGAGATCAGGCGAGCGTTCGCCGCCGTGGGACGCCGCGTACTCCGGCTCCGAAGGGTCGCGATTGGACGGCTGGAAGCCGACGACCTGAGACCGGGCAACTGCAGGAGGATGAAGCCGCACGAGTTGGCTGTGATTCGAGAAGATGCCGGCCTTTGAGGATGAATACGATGAGACACTGGACTATTGTTTTATCGCTCTTGTTAGCGTTGCCGGCGGTCTCCGCAATCGGGCAGGAGGAGGACTTTGACCTGCCGGACGAGGAGCTGGACGAGGAGTTCGTGCCGCCGGACATCCATACGGTGCGGCTGAACACCCGCGCCGATCGGCTGATCCTGACCGACGGGACGGAGGTTCGCGGGACGATCGTCGTCGTGGGCGCCCGGGCGGTGATCATTGTCACAGCGACCGGCGAGGAGACCGTCCCCCGCGACAAGATCGACCGGATACGCCGCGCCCCGCCGGGCGACCTCTCCACCCCACGCACATTCGAGACGACGGTCGGCATCGACCACGAGCGGATCGCCGTTGCACCAGGGATCGACGAGCTAGACCAGCTCGAGGCCACCCCGCCGGGCGTGGACCCCCAGGTGGCCGAGCAAATGATCGAACTGGCATACGCCCCGGAACAAGGGCTGGAGCTTGTCGCCGAACTGGACATCTCGGTCCGGCGTTACGAAGAACGGGGAGCCCGGTCGGCAACAGGCCGAACCGAACGCATCAACGCCGAGGTCATGCCCACCGTCACCGAGGTCCGGGACGACGGCTCCTGGGTTACCGAAGCCGCGTACCGTCTCGAATCCCTGCTCCGCGGCCACGCCGACGTCACCCCCCTGCACCAGGAGAAAGTCCGCGGCGTGACGTTGATCCGCACCCTCTCGCCGAACGGAATCTGGCAGCCGGATGCGGACGGCATCCGCGGGGCGCCGGCAACAGAGCGCCAATACTTTGAATGGCTCAACTACGTCACCGTCCCGGTCCCCGCACAACCGGTCGTTTTCGGCTCGGCGGTCGAACTTAATGATGTCGTGACCAGAGACGTCGCACGAGCGTTGTTGCCGCCGCCCGCACAGATCTCCCTCCCCGGCTGGACAATCACCGGGACCTACGTGATCCACGACACGCGAGAGATCGAAGGGGTCCGGTGCGCCCGCATCACGATGCAACTCCGCGGGCAAGGAAGCGGGGAAGGGGCCTATCAGGACCGGGCCGCGCACGTCGATGTCGACGCCGAGAGCAGGTGGACGGTCTTCTTCGACATCGAGGCCGGACGGCCGCACAGCACCAGAGTCGAAACCACGACCCGGGCGACCATCGACGACCGCCGGGGTGAAGAACTCGACCTGACGATTACCAGAACCGCAGAAGTCGCCGTCTCCTCCCGGCAGCCCGAGCCCGACCGCCAGCCGGAAGAAGAACCCGCCGCCCCCGAAGAGGAAGAAGCGGACGAACCGGACCTCGACCTCGACGAGCTGATGGAAGATGCCGACTAGGAATACCCCATAACAGAATACACCACACCACAGGAGGCAATAAGATAACAGCAATGACGCAACTTCAAGCGGCGAGGCAATCAGACCAACCGACATCACAGATGACTGCCGCGGCCGAGGGCGAACCAAAGGACGCCCGGGCCATCCGTAAGCTGGTGGCCGAGGGCCTGGCCGTCGTCCTGACCAGCAGCGTGGCCCCACCGGAGAGGCCCTGCGCGGTCGGGGCCGGGCTCCGCACCAAGGTGAACGCCAACATCGGGACCTCGCTGGACTACGCCGACCCGGAACGGGAACTGGCGAAGCTTCGGGCTGCCGAGGACGCAGGCGCCGACGCGGTGATGGACCTGAGCACGGGCGGCGACATCGCCGACATACGCCGCCGGATCATCGAGCACGCCCGGGTGCCCGTCGGATCGGTCCCCATCTATAGCGCGGCGGCCGACGCACGCGACGGGCGGCGCCGGGTGGTCGACATGACCGCCGACGAGATCATCGACGCAGTCCGCCGGCACATGGCTGACGGCATCTCGTTCGTAACCGTCCACTGCGGTGTGACCCGCGACGTGGTCCGGTCACTCCGCTCGTCCGGCCGGGTGTGCGGCATCGTCTCGCGCGGCGGCACCTTCGTCGAGCGCTGGATGGCCCACAACGACCAGGAGAATCCGCTGTACGAGCGGTTCGACGAGTTGATCGACATGGCCCACGAGCACGATGTGACCCTCAGCTTGGGCGACGGGCTCCGGCCCGGCTGTCTGGCCGACTCGATGGACCGGCCGCAGGTCCACGAGCTGATGGTGCTGGGCGAGCTTTGCGAACGGGCGACTGCCGCCGGCGTCCAGGTCATCATCGAGGGCCCCGGCCACGTGCCCATCGACCAGATCGAAGCCCAGATCAAGATGCAGAAGGAGGTATGCGGCGGGGCGCCGTTCTACGTGCTCGGCCCCATCGTCACCGACGTGGCGCCCGGCTACGACCACATCACCTCGGCGATCGGCGGGGCGATCGCCGCCGCCAGCGGGGCCGACTTCCTCTGCTATGTCACCCCCGCAGAGCACCTGAGTCTGCCCGACGAAGAGCAGGTCCGCCGGGGCGTGATGGCGGCACGGATCGCCGCACACGCCGGCGACATCGGCAAGGGCATCCCCGGTGCGGCCGACTGGGACCGGCGGTTCTCGGCCCTCCGCCGACAGCGCGACTGGGAGGGCCAACTCGCCCATTGCCTCGATCCCGAACTGGCCCGAAAGGTGCGAGAACACGGCTGGCCCGGCGACGACGAGGTCTGCTCGATGTGCGGCGAATATTGTGTGTTCAAACTAGCTGACGAAACCGTGGAGGAACCGGGTCGCACGGCCCAGTGAACGGGAGCCCGAGGCCGAGCTGGAAAGGATACCGGCTCGCCCGACGGGGCAACGAAATGGCCGGCGAGGGGAACCACACCATGGAAAACCGGCAAGCTACCACCGGAGCCCGACTTGCTCTCATACTCGCCTGCCTGATCGGTGCCGGCTGCACCGCGGCTCACCGGCTGGAACAATGGCCGGTCCTGCCGGTCGAAGCCGAGACCGACCGGCATCCCGGAGAGTTGGGCTTGGGACGGCTCGCCGAGCTGCGCTGGAAGCACTCGACCGTACAGTGGGGCCTGGCCCCCTTGTTCAGTGTCCGGCAATACTGGGACCTCGATCCCGACCAGGACTTCAACTACAATCTCCCCTACTACGCTCCCCCCGCCCTTCTGGACGAGGAAGACCGCGAAGGTCCGCAGTTGGCGGGGCCCGACCAGGTGCCGGGCCGGGCAAGACAGGTATTCGTCCTGCCCCCCCTCTTCCATCATGCATCCTTCGAGGACAGCCGGGGGACGGTGCTCCTGCCGTTTTACTACAACTTCCTCGGACGGAATGAGGAGGAGGGCCGTCACCGAGTCTGGGGGTTCTTCCCCTTCTACTTCGGCGGCCGGTCCGAAAAACGCGGCTCGTACCACGCTGTCTTTCCGCTCGGCGGTACAGTGAAGAACATGCTGGGTCGCGACCGGATCGATTTCGTTCTGTTCCCGCTCTACTCCCACGCCCAGACCGGCGACCACCATTCATACACCATCCTCTGGCCGTTCATCAACTGGCGTCGCGGCGGCGGGCGGCGGGGCTGGCGCGTCTGGCCCATCGTCGGCCGGTCGAAAGCCAAGGACGAACCGCCACACTGGTTCTTCCTCTGGCCGTTCTTCGGCGGCACGGGGCAGCCCGAGGAAGGCGACCGCGACGTGGAACGACGAGGCGTCTTCCCCTTCTATGTCCGCGAAACGGGCGGTGCGGTCACCAACATCAGTATCCTGGGCCCGATTATTGGCTACTCGAAGAACGTCGATACCGGCCAGACCGAATACGTCGCTCCCTGGCCGTTCTTCCGCTACGGACAAGGCCCCCGATACAGTCGCCTGCAGGTCTGGCCGTTCTACGGACGGTTACGAGACCGCAATGCCAGTCAGCAATATTACATGTGGCCCTTCTTCCGGTTCGGCCAGCAGGAGACCGACCGGAGAACCAGTCACGAACGGACTCTCTTCCTCTTCTATCGCGATAAATCGGAGCGCTGGACAGCCGAAGATGGTAGCGAAATGACCACGTACGACAACGCACTCTGGCCGTTCTGGTACTACCGTCGTGACGAGAAGGGGAACGCATACCTGGGCGCGCTGAACCTGTTCGGATTCCCCGCACCCCAGGGATGGGGCCGGGTGTATTCGCCGTTGTGGGACATCTACGAGTACGATCGCCGGACATACGGCCCGCCGGACGACCGCCAGGTGTGGCGGCGGCACCGGTTCCTGTGGGGTGCGGTCCGCTACGAAAGGGACGAACGCAAAAGCTCCCTCCGCGTCTTCCCCCTGTTCTCGGTCAACCGCAGAGACGGCGCATTCAGCGGGGTCAACCTGCTCGGCGGGCTGCTGGGATATTCCGACCGGGAGGACCGGCGCACATTCCGTATTCTGTTCATCCCCTGGACCACAGGCGGAGGTGACGATGGCTGACGCATCGGAGGAGGCAAGAGACAAGGGCGTCGGGGTATTCACCGCCTTGGGGCAGATGGTGACTCGCGCGGTACGGATCGCCGGTTACTCGATCATTATAACGACAACCGGCCTGCGCCACGCCACCCGTGCCTGGGTCCGCCGCCGGCAGGTGCTCAACCAGATGCTCATCTGCGGGGTGTACAGCATCCCGGTGGCGATGCTGGTGGCCGCGTTCACCGGGATGGTGCTCGTTCTGCAGGTGGGGCACCTCCTCGAGAATTGGAGCCTTCAGCACCAGATCGGCGCAGTGGTCGCAGCGTCGATGTGTCGTGAGATGGGGCCGATCTGGGTGGGCGTGATCCTCGCCGCCCGCGTCGGCTCGGCGATGGCGGCCGAGTTGGGCACGATGCGGGTCTCCGAGGAAGTCGATGCCCTGGAGGTGATGTCCATCGACCCGGCCGACTTCCTGGTCATGCCCCGCCTGATCGCCCTCGCTCTCGTCGCCCCGGTGCTTACCGTCTACGCCAACCTGATCGGCATACTCGGGGGCGCCGTCGTCGCCTATTATCAGATCGGGGTGTCCTATCACACGTATTTCGAGTGGGCCCGGCGGACTCTGACCAACCGGGACATGCTTGGCGGTGTGCTCATCAAGGCCCCGGTGTTCGGCCTGCTCATCGCCACCGTCGGATGCGCGATGGGCCTCAGCGTCAAGCCGTCCGACGGGGCCGAGGGTGTCGGCCAGGCCACGCGGAAGTCGGTGGTCATCGCCCTGGTATTCCTGCTCATCTTCAACTACCTGCTTACCACCATTATCCGGCAACTGTGATGATTACACTCGACGGACTGCACAAGGAATTGGACAACCAGACGATTCTCGACGGCCTCGACCTCCAGATGGAGAAGGGCGAGACAATGGTCGTCATCGGCAGGTCCGGGTCGGGCAAGAGCGTGACCCTGAAGCACATGGTGGGGCTGATGTGGCCCGACCAAGGCCGGGTCATCATCGACGGTACCGATCTGACCGGCCTGAAAGAGCGAGAGATGCGGCAGGTCCGCCGCCGGTTCGGCGTACTGTTCCAGTCCGCCGCACTGCTCAGTTGGCTGGACATCTTCGAGAACGTCGCCCTCCCCCTCCGCGAACATACCGATAAAGACGATGACGAGATTCGAGAAATCGTGCTGGAACGACTCGACCTGCTCGATATGAAAGAGCATGCCAACAAAATGCCATCGGACCTGAGCGGCGGGATGAAGAAACGGGCCGGGCTGGCCCGGGCCATCGTGCTCACCCCCGAGATCATGCTCTACGACGAACCGTCGGCGGGCCTCGACCCGGTAATGGCCAACCGCATCAATCACCTCATCCTGGACGTGCAGAAAGAACTGGGAGTCACTTCCGTCGTCGTAACACACGACATGAACTCCGCCTACCTCGTGGCCGACC
>PUPC01000102.1 GCA_003553185.1 Planctomycetota bacterium
AACCATTGCCGGATGATCCTCACTCATCGGCCCCGAAGAACGCCTTTGTGCCCTCGGGCACGTCCTTTAGCCGAAAGGCAACCAGCCGCAGATTGTGTCGGCCGCCGTTGCCGAGAAAAACGTTGTGTTGCGGGTCGAAGGCATGTACGTAGAACCACCGATCTCCCTCGGCGATCTTGCGCCAGCTTTCCGTCGGGCGTTCGAACACGTACGCGCCGTTGTCACGGAATGCGATCATTTCCCGATTCAGGTTGTCGAACATGAGCTGTGTGCCCGACGGGTTGTTGTTGGCCCGGCCGCCGGGCAGAGGGTTCCTCGCCTTGCGGGCCGTGCCGTTGGCGGGGTCGAGCAGCCACAGCCCGAAATCCTCCTCCGGCTGCCTACCCCGTTTGAAACCATGTTCGCGGATTTCGCGCAGGATGAGGTCGGACACCGGGTCGTAGCCGGCCATCTCGTGGACGTAAAACGCGTCCAGCCCGCCGGGCAGCCCTTCGAACTCGAGTTCCTTGAGCCGGGCGTCTGCCGTGTCGATCACCTGGGTGGTCGCGCCGGGGTCCCTCGACGTGGCCATCACCTCGCTGTAGATGTGCCCTCTGGACGTGTCGGCAACGAAATACGTGCCCTGGCTCCCTTCGGGTTCCGGGAAAGGTCCCTCGAAACGGTCGGTGGCCAGGTCGTATGAACAACTGTTGGGGCCGGAAAACACTATGGCCCAGTTGGAGAAACTGGCTCCGCCCGGGGCACGCGTGGCGTTGTTGATCCAGAACTTCCGCCCCTTCGGATCGAAGGCCATGCCCCGCGAGCAGCCGCCCCCGGCTCGATACTCGTTGTAGAATAATCCGGTCATCTCGGGCGGGCGAATTGTGAACCATTCCCCGCTGGCCACGTCGAAGCCCTGGAACTGGTTGTTATAGCCGCCCGAACATCCGCCGTAGAAGGCCCAGACACCGGCATTGGGGTCCGAGGCGCACCGAATCTCGCCGACCCCGGCCATGGTGAAAATTCGTTCGAGCACGACCATCTCTCCCTCGGGGAAATCGTCGCCAAATTTAGGATTGACCGGGTTGTAGGAAGGAACGAAAGCGTCCAGCTCCTCCTCGGCCGCCTCCAGAAGGGCCGTGTGTGCCTCCTCGCCGGTGTTGATCTCCCGGAGCATCGCCCAGGCCGAGCGGCGGGGCAGGTACTCCTCTTCCTTCTCGATCAGCTCGGCCAGCGCCCGGGCTGCCTCGGGTCCGCCGATCCGGCCCAGCCCCAGCGCCGCGCGGCTGCGCAGCACTCGGTTCGGGCTGTCCAACGCTTCGATCAGCGGCTCGATAGCCGCGAGTTGCCCGCTCTCGCCCAAGCCCCGCGCTGCGGACACGGCAGTGTTGAGACTATCGCCGCCGAGCAACGGAGCGATCTTGGCGACGCCATCCGGCCCGCCGATATATCCAACGGCGGTCGGTGCCACCTGTCCCCGCTCCTCGAAAACCTCGTCGGTGAAGTGAGGCAAAGCGGGCGGCCCCGCGAAACGTGCCAGCAGCAGCTCGGACGAGAGCGACCAGTGGTCGTTCCCCAGGTATGGCCCCAACTCCTCCGCCAGTTTCTCGCCGTCGAACAGCATAGCGAGAACGTACTTGGCGTTGCGCCACCGGACCATCTCGGAGCTGTAGGGGCCGGGACGACCCGACGCGAGACTGCTTCGGTACGCCTCGGCGACCAGCTCGCCGCCGGGCCGATGGATCAGGCCTTCCTCGCCGCCGCCCTCCTCGATCAGCTCGCGAAGGTCGTCGTCGCTCCCGAACGCCGCCAGCCACGTCGCGGCCGGAAAAAGTCGGCGTCTGCCTCCACGTCCCTCTTCCAATACGTTCCGGTGCTCTTCCAGATCGGGCTCGAGGACCGGCCGGTCCGGATAGGGGCCGGGCTCCTCCCACGCACGCAGGGCGCGGTCGGCCGCCTGGCGCACGTATAAGCTGGGGTCGGCGGCCAACGTCTCCGCCAGTTCTTTGCCCTCGGCCAGCCCCGCCACCAGGCGCGCCGCCGCCTCGCGCAGCGGCACATAGGAGCTCTGGGCCAGCGTCTGCGCCTGCTCCAGCGTCAAAGCGTTCGGAAAACACGCGCCCAGCGGAACCTGGCTCAGCCCGGAATCAAAAGGCGACTCCCGGCTGTAAAACAAATCTCCCTGCCGCTCGCTCCCCGATGGAATCCAGCGCTTGATTTCGAAGTCCTCTTCGCCGTCCAGACGCCGCAGGGCGTGGGCCGCCGACAGGGCCACGGCGAGGTCGTCGCCTGCCGCCGCTTCCGCCAACGCCGGCCAGGCGCGGGCATCCTTGAGCCAGCCCAGCAGCCAGGCCGCCCGCACCGCCTCTTCGCCGCCCTCCAGCAGACCGGCTTCCAACTCCTCGCGCCGGGCTTCGTCCGGCCGGTGCGCGACCAGGATGTCGTTGATTACCTCCAGCGTGATGCCGGTCTCTTGCGTAAACTGCTCCGCCAGGGTGGCGGCGGGCTGTTCGAGCCCTCCGGCCCGGGCGCGGCCGGAGATGCCGTCGACGATGGCCCATCGCAAATCGGACGCCTCCGCCAGCCGCCAGGCGAACTCGTGCTGATTCCACCATCGAGTCTCCAACGAGACCTCTTTGTCCAGATCGTTCGCTGGTTCGGACGTTGCGAGAGGTGTCACCAAAAGGCCAAGCAACAAGATCATCACGGAACCTGCAGCAAGTCGCATTCTCATCATTCCACCTCCTCTATCTTGGGTTTCGCTCGAGACCACGCCTCTTCTCTCTCATCATCCTACGCAACCTACTGCCTGTCGTCAATCTTTTCGCCAGGGCTGCTCCGATGTCCCTGATCCTTCGGCGTACAAAGCAAGAACCTCTTTGCGGAACGGAGGCATACGTGCTATATTTATTGCACTTGATTTCAAAAGGATTGAACCTGATCGGACTTTGAAACGCACTGCGACAGGGGCGCGGCGATGACTGAAGGGCCTCCCAAATCCGACACCGCCCGCCGCGCCTCGATGGCAATGCAGAGAGCTCGCGCCGTCCATGACGGTTGGGCTCGCGTCGAACCGACCGAGCGTTCCGCCTGCCTGGGCCGGATGCTCCGCAAGATCGTTCTGGACCGTGACGAAATCGTGAGAACCATATGCTCCGAGGCGGGCAAGACCCGCGCCGAAGCCCTGTCGTCCGACGTATTGCCCACCCTGGAGATGCTGCGATACCTGGAACGAGAGACGGCGAGGATATTGGAGCCACGCAAGGCGAAGACGCCGCTGGTGTTCGGCCGGGCCTCCTCGCGAGTCGAGTACCGACCGCGCGGCGTGGTGGTGGTCATCGCTCCGTGGAACAACCCGTTCCAGCTTTCCCTGGTGCCGGTGGCGTTCGCCCTGGCGGCGGGGAACACGGTCGTGCTGAAGCCGTCGCCGCTCGCACGGAAGACAGCGGCGTTGGTCGGGCGTCTGTGCCAGGACGCAGGGCTCGCCCAGGACGCCCTCCAGGTCGAGGATGGCGGACCCGAATTGGCGCAGGCGTTGATCGCCGAGCGGCCCGACCTCGTGTTCTTCACCGGGGGGCCGGCCGGCGGCCGAGCCGTACTCCAGGTGGCCGCCAAACACCTGATCCCGGTGATCCTCGAGTTGGGCGGCAAGGACCCGATGATTGTGCTTGCCGATGCAGACCTCGAACGCGTCGAGCAGGCGGCCGTGTACGGCGCGTTTGCCCACGCCGGACAACACTGCGTATCGACCAAGCGGCTGTTGATCGAAAAGCCCATCTACGGAGCGCTCGTCGACCGGATCGGGAACCTCACAAGCTCCCTGGCGGCGACGGGGCAGTGGGGCCAGGTCGTCGATGAACGGGCGATGGCCGTGGCGGCCGAACAGGTACGCGAGGCCGTGGCCGACGGCGCCCGTCTGGTTGTGCCGGACGACCTCGATCGCGCCGGTGCGGAACCGACGCTGGTCAGCGACTGCAGCCCGTCGATGCGGCTCGTGCAGGAAGAAACGTTCGCCCCCGTGCTCGCCGTCCTGCCGTTCGAGACCGATGCGGAAGCGGTCGAGATGGCGAACGATTCGCCGTTCGGGCTCAACGCCAGCGTGTGGTCCAGCGATGCGGCCCGCGCCGACGACGTGGTCGGACGACTGCAAACCGGAAACGCCTGCGTCAACAACGTCCTCATCAATATCGGGAACCCGCACCTGCCCTTCGGTGGCGTCAAGACGAGCGGGTTCGGACGATACCACGGGCCGGAGGGCCTCCGCGCGTTCTGCGTCGAGACATCGGTCCTCGCCAGCCGGAGCAGGCGGAGGACCGAGCCCAACTGGTTCCCGCACGACGACAACATGGCCGAGATAACCGATGAGCTGATCGAACTTCGCTACGGCGAGATGAGCCGGTGGCAACGGCTCACCGGATGGCTCCGAGTGGGCCGAAAACTAACCCGTCGAGGGAAGCATTTATGACCGGGACCAGACAGGGCCGAATCGTGGTGATCGGGGCCGGGCTGGGCGGCATCTCCGCCGCGCTGTCGCTGGCCGCCGATGGATATCAGGTCGTGGTGTACGAGAAGAACAATCACGTGGGCGGCAAGCTCAACCTGCTCGAAGAACAGGGGTTCTCGTTTGACTTGGGGCCGTCGATCCTCACCCTGCCCCAGTTCTTCGAACGGCTGTTCGACCGGCACGAGCGCACGATGAGCGACTATGTCGCCATCCGCACCCTCAGCCCACAGTGGCGCAACGTCTTCGAAGACGGTACGCAGATCGACCTGTTCGCCGACCCGGCTGAGACCGTCGCGAAGAGCGACGCCCTGTCCGGGGACGACGAAGCGGACCTGAAAAAGTTCATCGCCTACTCCAGGAAGCTGTATGAGAAGACCGAGCCGGGGTACTTCGACCGCGGGCTCGACAACGCCCGGGAGATGATCCGTTTCTACGGACCGATCTCATCGCTGCGTGACTTCGACCTGTTCCGCACGATGAACGAAGGCGTCTCCCGCCGCGTGGACAACCGATATCTTCGCGACATCCTCAACTTCTTCGTCAAATACGTCGGCTCGTCAGCGTACGACGCCCCGGCCGTGCTCAACCTGCTGCCCTACGTGCAATTCGAGTACGGGCTGTGGTATGTCGACGGCGGGATGTTCGGCCTGGCGCGGGCGCTCGAACGCCTGGCCCGGGAGGTCGGCATCGAGTTGCACCTCGGGACCGAGGTCGCCGCGCTGGAGCACGCAGATGGCCGGGTGACCGCCGCCCGGCTGGCCGGCGGCGAACCGGTCGAAGGGGACGTGTTCGTGTGCAACATGGAGGTGGTCCCGGCCTGCGAGCGATTGCTCGGCGAGCCGCCCCAGGCACTGCGCCGACTGAGCAAGTTCGAGCCGGCCTGTTCCGGCCTCGTCCTGCACCTGGGCACGGACCGCGAGTACCCGCAGTTCGCCCATCATAATTTCTTCTTCTCGCGGGACCAGCGAAAACACTTCGACGACGTGTTCCACCGCAAGGTGCTGCCCGAGGACCCGACCCTGTACGTCGTCGCGCCCGCTCGCACCGACCCGACCCAGGCGCCCGAGGGCTGCGAAAATATCAAGGTGCTGCCGCACATCCCTCAT
>PUPC01000160.1 GCA_003553185.1 Planctomycetota bacterium
AGAATAAGGAAACGCCACCCTTCAAATCGATCTCAAGCCCCTTCCCTCCCGGCCGAGCCGCAACTGAGCGGATGATTCGTCCTGCGAAGTCCGGCCTGAAACGCCTCGAATAGAGCGGTTCCGGTTGCACTTGATGCGTAGTTCGGCTAGGATAGTAATTGGCCGCCACGGAGCGCGGCAATCCGGCCTGAATGATGGAGACAATCTGATGCATATCCGATGGGGAATAGCCATCACCGTGGCTGTCGCGGTTGGCCTTTCCGGTTGCCGCAGTTATTACGGCGGGCACCGCGTCCGGGCCGAGCGCGAAATCGAAAAGGTTCTCAGCCGGCAACGTCATGAAGCAGTCGACAAGCACCAGGAAAACGTCCGCTACCCCGACCCCGCTCCCGAACCGGAAGAAGAAGCGATCCCGGAACTCGACCTCGATCTGGAGGAAGAGGCGGACGTGGACTACGATGATGAACCGGAATCCGAACCGGATAATCCGGAGGAAGACGTAAGTGCAGATGAGCTTCGTATCGACCCGCCCCTGGTCCCAGGCGATCCTGAAGATGCCGAAGTCCATACCCTGTCGCTGCGCGAGGCGATGCGAACTGCAACGCTCAACAACCGCAACTTCAAGTCACAGATAGAGACCGTCCAGATCACGGCCCTCGATGCCATCCGACAGCGTCGCAACTTCGGGCCGATCATCAGCAACACGCTGTCGTATGTCTATTCCGATTCACGTGTGTTTTCCGACAGCGATCGGACGACCATCCGGGGCGACCTGACCGGCTCACTGGGCGTACGTCATATCGTACCCAGCGGCGGGCAGATCGAGGCCACCACCTCCGGTTCGATCCGCGACGACTGGATAACCAGCGATACAACCTACCGGCAGGACATCGAGGTTTCGTTCCGCCAGCCACTGCTCAGGGGCCTTGGCTATGACATCGCCTACGAGGACCTCACCCAAGCCGAGCGAAACGTGGTGTACGCACTCCGGGACTTCGAGTTGTTCCGGCAGGATTTCACCATCGACGTGCTCCGGCGATACTATCGTATCCTCCAGCAGAAGCAGGTGGTCGAGAACTCCGAACGAACCTACGACCAGTTCCGATTCCTGCGCGAACGGTCAGAAGCGTTGTTCGATGTCGGCCGGGTGAGCGCCCTCGACATGTTCCGGGCCGCTCAACAGGAGCTCACCGCCCACAACCGGTTGATCGGCGAACAGGAGACGCTTGCTTCCCTGCTCGACGAGTTCAAGGTCTTCCTCGGGCTGCCCGTCGCCGTGGCCATCGATGTCGAGATGATCGAGCCGGAGATGCGGCCGGTCGAGATCAACCTGCCCTCGGCGGTGTCTGCCGCCCTGCACAACCGGCTGGACTTGAAGACCACCGCCGAGCGAAAGGAGGATGCCGAACGAAGGGTGCGGGTCACCCGGAACAACTTGCTGCCCGATCTGGACCTCGAAGCGCGGGCCGGTGGAGACGCCACGAAGGACAGCGGCGAGCCCACCACTTACCGGCGGCAGCATTCGCTGGGCGTCTCCCTCTCCCTGCCGCTGGACAAGGTCCCCGAGCGGACTCGCTACAAGGAATCGCTCATCACCCTCCGCCGACGCGAACGGGGCTACGAGGAACGGCGGGACGAAATCCGCGTCGAGGTAATGAACACGTACCGCCGATTGCAGCGGCTGGCCAACTCGATCCGCATCCAGCAGACAAACGTGGACCTCGCCGAACGCAGAGTCCGGAACGCCAATCTACGTTTCGAGGCGGGCGAGATCGGCACTCGCGACGTGGTCGAGGCAGAATCTGACAAATTAGACGCGCGAAATGAACTGATTCGCGCTATACTGGACTATGAGGTGGCAAGATTACAACTGAAACGCGATATTGGCATCTTATTCATCGACAGCGACGGGATGTGGAGAGAAATCGAAGAATGAAGTCAGTCAAGCGTACAAGCGGTGTGGTTCGTGCTGGAGTCCTGCTCTCTATAGCAGTGGTGTTTGTGCTGGTGGCCGGTGGGACCGGCCTGCTGTACATCAATAACAACGGCGAGTCGGGTCGCGCTCGAGCGAGCGATGACCTGCCCACCTACCGGGTGCGTCGGGGCGACCTGTCGGTGACCCTGCGAGCGCGCGGCCGCTTTTCCGCCGCCGAATCGCAGAACATCCGATGCGAAGTCGGCGGGCGCCCGACCATCACCTGGCTGGTTGAAGAGGGAACACGGGTCCAAGAGGGCGACCGCGTTGTCGAGCTCGATCGGTCTGGGCTCGAGGACCAGCTCGAGGACCGGGTGAACCAGAAAGAAAGCGCCGAAGAAGACCTCAGGGATGCCATCGCCAACGAGGAGATCACCAAACTGGAGCAGGACGCCCGCGTCCTCCAAGCCGAACTTGAGGTCCAGATGGCAGAGCTCGAAATTCAACGGTTCGAGGAAGGTACGCGCCCCAAGGAGCTCCGCGACGCCGATATTCGTATCGAGCAGGCGGAAGTCAACCACAGCCGGGCCCGCGAGACATACCGGCGAATGCCGGCGCTCCTGGAACAGGGGTTTGTCACAAAAGAGGAGCTCGAGCAGGCACGACTCGACAAGAACACCGCACAGAACGCACTCGAGACGGCCCGACTGGAAAAGGAAATCCTGGTCACGTACACCCATCCGATGCAGTTGCGACGGTTCCAGGGCAATCTGACTGAGGCGAAGTCAAACCTTCAACGATACAACAAAGTAGCGGCTCGACAGATCGCCCAGGCCGAGGCGAGACGGCGGCAGCGCGAACAGTCGCTCGTTCGGGCCGAGGAACGCCTGGAAGAAACCCAAGAGCGGCTCGAACTGATGACCATTCGCGCCCCCGGCGACGGGATCGTCATTTATGGCGACGAACGGCGCCGGTGGTGGCAGGACGAAGTGCGGGTCGGGGCCAACGCACACCATCGTCAGGTGCTGATGCGCCTGCCGAACCTGGATACGATGCAGGTGCTCGCCGACGTGCACGAGGCCCATTTCAATAAGATCTATGTTTCTGAAGATGACCCGCAGGAGGTAATCATCACTACCGAGACCCAGGCGGGCGAGGAGTTCAAAGGACGGGTGATCCGGGTTGACACCCTTGCGCACGGCGAGCGCGGGCGGGAATACGTAAGGCAGTTTACCGTGACCATTGCGCTTGACGACCAAATCCCCAATATTCGTCCCGGCATGTCGGCAAACGCAGAAATTATCATCGACCAGCTGGAAGACGTCCTGTATGTGCCGGTCCAAACGGTACGAGCAGTTGAGGATGATGAGGGAGATGCCAGAACCTACTGCTACGTGCTTGGCCGGGACGGCCGACCGGTCGCCCGGCAGGTAAAGACCGGCGCCAATAACGACCAGCACGTGGCCATTCTCGAGGGGCTGGAGGAAGGGGAGCGTGTGTTGCTGCGCCCGCCTCTGGGGGACGAGTTGGATGAGAACGATGACGAAAGGAGGACACCCTCCTTCCGCATGCCCGGTACTGACTCCGAGACATACTGATGTGCCCCGTCATGCAACTCGAATCTGTCGAGAAGGTATACCGCATGGGCGAAGTCTTCCTCGCCGCCCTGCGCGGGATTTCCATCTCGTTTGAGGAAGGCGAGATGACCGCGATCATCGGCCCTTCCGGCTCGGGCAAATCCACCGCCATGCACATCCTCGGCTGCCTGGACCGGCCGACGTCCGGCCAGTACCTGCTCGAAGGTAAGAACGTCGCAAAACTGGGGGATGACGAACTCTCGGACATCCGAAACCGAAAGATCGGCTTCATCTTCCAAGCGTTCAACCTCATCCCACACCTGACCGTGGTCGAAAATACCGAACTCCCGCTGTTTTACATGGGGGTACGCCGGAAAGATCGCCATCGGATGAGCATGGAGGCCATCGAGATGGTCGGTCTGAAGGAGCGCTGGCAACACTCGCCAGCGGAACTCTCGGGCGGCGAAAGACAACGCTGCGCCATCGCGCGGGCAATCGTTCACGAGCCGAGGGTGATCCTCGCTGACGAACCGACCGGGAACCTGGACACGAAGACGGGCAAGGATATCCTGGCCATCCTGAACCGGCTCCACGACCAGGGCCGGACACTCCTGGTTGTCACCCATGATAATGAGTTAGCAAACAAGTTGGACCGCCGCGTCACATTGCGCGACGGCCAGATTGAAGATGACTCCCGAAAGGTGCCCGTCTGATGCTATTCCGCTTGTTTGAGATTGTACGACTGGCGATCAGAAACCTCGGGGCCAACCTCATCCGTTCCATGCTCACCCTGCTCGGCATCGTGATCGGGGTGGCGTCCGTCATATTCATGATGTCGGTCACGGCAGGCGCCGGCCAGAGAATCCTCGAGGACATGCAGCAGTTGGGACTGCGAAACATCATTATCAATTCCATCGACGCTGGAGCCGGAGCCGATTCCCCGGAAGCACACCTGGCGGAAATACGCCAATACGGCCTGCTCAAGCGGGATGTCGAGCAGATCAAGGCCAGTGCCCTGGAACTCGATTTTATCAGCCAGGTACACCAGGTGCGAGAGGACACCTGGGTATATGGCAGCGAGGCCAGCGCTCGGGTGATCGGTGTCGACCCACGCTACCTGGATGTGCTGGGCCTCGAACTCGTGACCGGCCGTAGAATCTCCGACTTGGACAACCTCAACCGGGAGTTCGTCTGCAACGTCGGGTCGAGATTGCTGCGCGAACAGGGGGTGGTCGGGGACGGCCTGGGGACAACCATCCAGGTGCGCGACCGCCTGTTCCGAGTGGTCGGCGTGGTGGACCAGCCGCATTATACCGAACGGGGCGAACGGGCATTCGCCACCGGTTCCGAACCGCACACGATCTACCTGCCGGCCTCCACGGTCATGCAGGTGTTCGGCACGGACTATCCCACGCGGGGCGACGGATCAAGCGACACCATCCGCGTGGAGGTAGACCAGTTGGTGGTCGGAGTCCCCCGGGAAGGCGCGGTCATCCCCACCGCCGATGCCATCCGCGAAATACTGGAATACAACCACGGCGACCGACGCGATTACGAGATGATTGTACCCAAAGAACTCTTGCTGCAGGAGCAGCGGACCCAGCGGGTGTTCGCGATCACCATGATCCTGGTCGCATCGGTCTCGCTGTTAGTCGGCGGGATCGGGATCATCAACATTATGCTCGCCACGGTGACCGAGCGGACGCGCGAGATCGGCATTCGGCGGGCCTGCGGTGCGAAACAATCGAACATCGCATATCAGTTTCTGATCGAGACGACCACCCTCGCGTTCATCGGCGGGATCATCGGGGCGGGCGTCGGGATCAGTGCGGTCCGCTTCATCGCCCCCCGCCTCGGCTGGCCGTCGGTCATCACCGGCACCTCGGTGATCCTCGCACTGGGCATCTCCTGTGCCGTCGGCATCATCTTCGGAACCGTCCCGGCCATCAAGGCCTCGAAGATGGACCCCATCCGGGCGCTTCGATTCGAGTAATCGGGAACAACATCAGGAGAAACGAATGGCTCGCACCGCCCTGCTCGCGGGAGGGAGCAAGGGGCGCACCGACTCCCCGGGAACAACTCGGCATCCAGCTCCGACCGGGCCGATGCGGTGCAAATTCGTGTTAGCGAAATGGGTCAGCGTCGAAGGCCTTTGGCCCGCTCGGCGGTCTTGATCGACTTCATCCGCCTCTTTTCTGCTTTGCGACGCTCGTCACTCGGCTTCTCATAGTAAGCCGTGTGCCGGATTCTCCCCAGCACCCCCTCGTTATCACAAATCTTCTTGAGTCGTTTCAATGCTTTGTCCAAGGGTTCGTTCTTCGCTACGGTCACTCTGACCACAAAAAATCAACTCCTTTCCGATAACAGACTAAGAAAAAACGGCGAATGGCAGGAACCCGACCTGCACATACTGTCTAATAAACTATATTAATGAACCAGACAAGAATGTCAACCCCGCGCAGGCGTTTTTTTCCGAAGGTCGGTGCAATCAGTCCTCGGGTATCGGGCGGACAGATGCCATTTCGGCCTCGAAATCGAGCCCGTCCGACCGACACACCTCGAGAATCCGGTTCCGCATCCCCATGTTCTCGTTCCGGTGCCGCATCTCCGCACCGCGCCGGGTGAGCACGGTCGCGTCGCCCTGGGCGTCGAGCACCAGGTACGAGCCGCGACTGCCGCCCCCGTTCTCAATGTAGGCCTTCATCGCCTCGAGGAACGCGATCTCGGTCACACACAACAGCTCGTTGCCCAACGCATCGACAAACTGGCTCTGGCGTGACAATCGCTGCCCTTCGGTCCTCAGCGTCTCATACTGTTCACGCGCCTCGGCGATGGCCTCGGACAGGCCTTCGACACCACGAATCATCCCGCCCGCTCTGCTCATTCGCTCCTGTATGTCCTTCTCGTGGTTCCGAACCGACGGCACCTCGATGGGGCCATAGACATAACGCTGAAGGTTGGAGACCTCGGACTCCACCTGGCCCCGGATCATGTCGAGAAATTCGTCCAGCGACGGCGGCGTCTGGTCGTATTCTCGGACGATCCGCTCGGCCGCCCGGAGCCCGCCCACCTGGCCCGCGTTCACCTCGGCCCCCTCGGGCGGATTGCCGTGCGTGCAGGCGACGTCGCCCACGGCGAACAGCTGACCGATCGACGTCTCCCACCACATATCGATGCTCAGCCCGCCGAACGTGTCCTCGGCGGAAATGGTGACCTGCTGGGGCTCCCGCAGGTCGGTCTTCTGGTCGAGGAGGCGGCCGACAATCGTCGCGTCCAGGTGTTGAAGCCGCTGCAGCGGGCTGAATTGCGTCGCCCCGGTGCTCTGGAGGAACGCCTGTGCTTCCTCGTCCAACTGGCTGATATTGAACTTCCCCATGTCCGGAGCTTGTGCGTTCTCCGAGAAATCGACATACACGCGCCGTCCGTCGGCCAGCTCGTTATGAACCGCGATATCGATGATCGACGGGCCGAGCTGGTGAAGCTGTTCGGAGGCGAACGGCCAATGGTTGCCCTTGTGGAATATGGCCGAGGCGATCTGCTTGGTCGCGTCGAAGTACTCGGCAAGGAACGGCTTCCGGTCGCGTCCCCCGCGGCCGGTGCTGTAATAGTTCGGCATCACTCGCTGGAGATCGCCGGCCAGCCGCACGCCCGACTTGTCGAATGTCAGGCCGTATCGGGTCTCAGTCAGGTTCCCGGCCTTGGCGCCGACCATCAGGCCCAGACCCAGACTGGTCGAGCTGCCTGCCCCGTGGATGGTATTGGCGAACAGGGCGCTGGGGCCGCCGGTCGCCAGGACGACGTTCCGACAGTTAAAGAGGACCAGCGCTTCGGACGGCTCCTTGGCCTTCCTGCGATCGACCGCCAGAGCGCCGACCACCTTCCGGCGTCCCTCTTCCTCGCCGGTCAGCAGGGAGATCACGGTATGTCGCCGCAGGGTGTTGATGCGGTTCGCGCGAACACGGTCGTCCAGTTTCTCGGTGATCAGCAGCGAGGTCATCGGCCCGGCGCTCGCCGTGCGTCCCTGCTGCCCCTCCGCCAGGAAGACCCCGTACTCATCGCGCGGGAACGGCACGCCGCTGCCGGCGAGCCGCAGGAATGCCGGGATCGAGTTCACCGCCTCGACATAGGCGACGTCGCCGTGCGTCATCCCGCCCTCGCATAATGTCCGGGCGAACGCGACGGGCGAATCGGGGTCGTCCCAGTCCATCCCCAGACGATAATATTTCGATTTGGCCGAGACCGGATCGGCGGAGACGCCGCCCGGCTTTTCGGTCACCAGGACCATATCCTCGTGCCCCAGCTCGGCCAGCCGGGCCGCCGTGTTCAAACCGGCGGCGCCCGCCCCGACCACAATGGTCCTCACAGTGTGGATGGTTAGCTCAACGTCTCCGAATTGCCGTGTCGATGTCTCCATGCATCCCCCGGATGTTGTGATAATCGTTCTATTATGTATGCTGCTCAATAGTATGCAGAAACCGCAGGCAACCGTCAAGCAACCGGCCGCCGGATACTGTATGACGGTTGCGCCGGACGCCCCCGGTCCGTAGACTATCAGGTAGCTTTGGTTCCGGCACGTTGGGGACAACGAGGAAGGAGGTCTGTTATGCGCACGTGGATTGTGGTTGCTGCAGTGCTGTTGGCCGGGATGATCGGTTTTGCTCTCCCCATCCGCTCCCAGGACGAAACCCGCATCGGGGTCGCCGTTGACGTCACAGCTCTGGCTGAGAAGATCGACCGAGTCGGCACCGAGATCGAGCAGCTCCGCGAGGAGACGAAAAAGCTCAACGAGGCGCTCGACGAGAGCAACGAGACGCTGGCGGTTATCGCGGCGGGCGTCGGTATCATCCGGGAGCCGGTCCGATGGGAGTACCAGTTTGTTCGCACCCGGAGCGAAGATGTCGCGAACGAACACGGCGACGACGGCTGGGAACTCGTAACCATCTTCCGGGAAGACTGGTTCGTCTTCAGGCGACCGCTCCATCCCCGCCGACCGGAAGCGCGAGAGGAGTAGAGGAAAAAGCCCTTGATGCGGGCGGGCTGCCGTCGAAACGACCAATTGGAACCGGCGGTCGGCAAGCTGTCATCGCTCAACCCACATCAAACCACACAGGAGGAATCTCACATGCTGGCACAGGTTGTCCTCACCGTTTCCGAGTCCAAGCGCCTGATTGCAAAGGGAGTCGCCGCCTGCCCACAGGTACAAAAGGCACTGAGCGACGGGATGGTGGCCGTCACCACCGGCAGCACAAACGGCTATCTGGTCGAGGAATTACTGGGCGATTCGATCGAGAAACACAAGTATGTGACCGGGGCCACCCTGCCGGCTGGCGTCGAGCGCAGCGGCCTTCTCTCGCGCGAAGTCCCCGATCTAGTGCTCAAGAACGGCGAGCCGGTCAAGGGGATGACCACGGCGGACGCCGTCCGGGAGATGGGCCCCGGCGACGTATTCGTAAAGGGGGCCAACGCCGTGCACTACGAGAGCGGGCGGGCCGGGCTGCTGATCGGGCACCCGACGGGTGGGACCATCGGCGCCACCATCGGCACGATCATCGCCAGGCGAATCCACCTGATCGTCCCGGTCGGCCTGGAGAAGAACGTCGTCCAGCCGATCGAGGACCTGTATTACACCATCACTGCCGACCCGGATTATGACGGGCCGACGATGTGGCCGTTCGATGGCGAGATCGTCACCGAGATCGAGGCGGTCGAGACGCTCACCGACGCCCGGGCAATGCAGCTTGCCGGGGGCGGGCTCGCCGGCGCCGAGGGCGCCGTCCGGCTCCTCATCTCGGGCGATGCCCGGGCGGTGGAGTCGGCGGTCTCGCTGGTCGAATCGGTCCAAGGCGAACCGCCGTTCGTCACCCGGTCCTGACCCAGATGCGAGGTGCGTATGTTCCAGTCCGGCTGCGGGCTCGTCGGCATATCGAGCATTGATGTGCAGGCGCTCGAGCACGATCTGCGCGTACTCGCCCGCGCCGTGCTCGCGTTTTTCTCCTCGTTCAGCCACCGCCAGTTGATGGGCGTCCCGCTCGACCTCGTCGCCCATTTCCTGGTGGGAGCCGCCCTGTTCCTCGTGGCGGCGCGGTTCTATCGACGCTGGGTCGCCGCCCTTCTGACCATCGGTGTCCTCGCTCTGAAGGAGGCCTTCGACATCCCCGCCAAGCTGCAGGTGCTTCGCGGAGCTCGCCCGGTCACGATCACGATGGATTCGCTGTTGGACCTGGCCGCTGGGCTGGCCGGCCTGTGCGTGGCGTACGGGCTGGTCCGCCTGCTGGGCGAGCGCTGGCAAGCGAAACGGCGCGACGAACCCCCTCGGCCGCTACCCCCGTGCCCCCTGCAGGAATTCCCGAGCAGCGTATTCTATCCGGCGACCGGTTTCACCGCTCTGTTCTGCCTGACTGTCCTCGTTGCGTTCCGGATTCATGCAATCGGCTGGGTTTCCGGCCCGATCCCCTCGGTGATCCCACACCTGGTCACTGCCTTGGCCGTGGCGGCCCTGTGGCGGTTTCTGGGGTCGGGCGGGGCCGTTGTCGCCATCATCGCCGCCCTCCCCTTCCTCAATGTGCTGCATCGCCGGATTATTGCCGATCCCTTCAACGCAGGCAACACCGCGTTCCTTACTCTGATGTGCTGCGTCATGATCGCAACTCTGGTGCGGCGGCGGCGAGTTCTCCGGCTCCGTGGAGCGGACTGGGCGGTCATCCTGTTCGCGGCCTATGCCTGTTTTATCGTATTGACCAACACGGCCCGCCTGGGCTGGACTTTCCGGACTCCCGGTACTGTCATCGAGCGACTGCGAATCTACTGGCTGATCCCCCCGCTGACCGGTGCCGGCACCTATCTGATAGTTCGAAACGGCCTCGTGAACCGGCGGGCTCTGGAGTGGGGGTTGGTGGCGTTCGCCGCGTCGTTTATTCTCGTGGCGGGGATCGGGCTGATTGAGTTCTTCGTGCTGCCGTATCGCCCAAAAAGTGTCCCGGGCTCAATGTTCAGCGAGGCGCCGACGCTGGGGGGCTTCCTGTCCCTGTGTGTGCCGCTCTTCCTTGCCCTTTTTGTGGGCGGCGGAGTTCGCCCGCGCCCGTTGTTCGGCGTCGCAGCAATACTCGGACTGGCTTGTGTGACTCTGACCCTGAGCAGATCGGCCTGGGCGGCCACCGGGGCGGCGACCGCCATCGTCGTCCTGGCGGTCCTCTGGCGACGCGACTGGGCTCTTGGGCTGGCGGGTACCGGGGCAGCCGCCTTCTTCCTGTGGGCTGCGATTTGGACCTTCCAATATACCTGGGAACAGCATGAACGCCCGTTCCGAACACTCGCAGTCCGGGGCGCGGCGTCTCTGGTCCGCCCGAGCGTCTACGAGCGATCGCGTGGACGAGCGTTAAGGATCCCCAGGGAGAAACTCGCCGAGTCGCCCGTGCTGGGGGTGACCGGACGGTCGGCCCACTCGCTGAACCTTTCGTTGGCCCTGAGCTACGGCATCCCCGGTGCCGCCCTTGCCGCTGTTGCCGTGTTCGCCGTGCTCGCTCACGGCTGGGCGAGCGGCTTGCAAAGCGGCAGTCGATTCGCCACGTCCATCGTGTTTGGCGTGACCGGCTGCACAGTCGCGGCAGTGCTGAACGGGATAGGATGGTCGACCCTGCGGATGTCGTCAATTCAGCCGTTCTTCTGGTTCATCCTGGGCCTGGTGCCCGCCGCCTTATGCGCCATCCGTGAACAGCCGACGAGTGCAACGCCCGAGCAAGTGGCAAGCCCGCCGGCGGCACCGGTGGGCTCGGACCAAGACCGCGTCCCGCTTTCCCGCCAGGAACGTTCGCTGCTGGTCATCGCATTGACGTTGACCGTCCTCGCTGCCATCGGCCTTGCCGTCCTTTTAGCATTGGACTGAGAGGGTCTGTCGTGCGGGGCACCTGCGGACAGCCGCGGTTCAGATATCGGCCTTCGGCTCGCCATCGGCCTGATCGTCGAAACTCCCGCTGCGGTAACCCGCCAGGTCTAACGCCACGTAACTGAAGCCGAGCGCCCGCAGGTGTTCGGCGATCCGGCCGGCGACTTCGGGCGAGGCGACCTCGCAAATCCGGTCCGGCTCGACCTCGATCCGCGCGATCTCGCCGTGATGCCGAACCCGGCACTGGCGGAAGCCCAGGTCGTGCAGGAACGCTTCCGCCCGCTCCACCATTTTCAGGACGGCCGGATCGAGCCGCCGTCCGTATGGAAACCGGGTGGCCAGGCAGGCATAGGCCGGCTTGTCCCAGGTCGGCAGGCCCAGTTCGCGCGAGAGATCACGGATGTCCTGCTTGGTGAGGCCCGCGTCGTGGAGCGGGCGGATCACGCCGAGTTCGGCGGCCGCCCGGAGTCCGGGCCGATGGGCCGTGGCGTCGTCCGCGTTCGTCCCGTCGGCCACGGTCTCGATTCCGTGCTCGCGAGCCACATCCGCAATCCGTTCGAAAATGCGCCGCTTGCAATGGTAGCAGCGGTCGGGCGGATTCGATGCAATACGGTCGCAGCCGAGCGGGTCCGACCCGATGACCGCCAGCCGGGCACCGATCTCGCCCGCCAGCGCCCGGGCCTCTTCCAACTCGGCTGCGGGATGCAGTTCGGACGCCTCGGTGACCGCCAACACACGGTCGCCCAGCACGTCGTGAGCCACGTGCAAGAGCAGCGCGCTGTCCACCCCGCCCGAAAACCCAATAGCCAGGGAGCCGCAGTCGCGAATGATCTGCTGCAGTCGCAGGAGTTTCTGTTCCAACTCTTTAGTCACGAGTACGGTCCTGTTCGGCGGGGACGGACTTCATCTCACACAGTCGGCTGAAACGGATCATCGTCGTGTCGCCCTCACGGGTGACCGTCGGCTTCTCGGCGAACTCGACCGGCTTCCTCCGCTTGCTCTCCAGCTCGGGCAGCAGGCCCCGTCCGAAACCGCGCAAAAAGGCAGATCAGTCAGAATCAGGCCGGCCAGAGTTGGCACAACGGGCAGTGAGGCCGCTCGCAAGAACCAGCTACAACGCCATTTGATTGGGAAGACAGCCAAGAAACCTCTCCGTGTGGAGTTCTTCAGGAATCGCAATTATAGCCCGCATCCATCCGATTTCCAGGGCCCCCTGCCTTTGAAACCCGAGCAACACGTCAAGGCCGAACGAGAAACTTGAATGGATGGCCCATTTGGGGTACACTTGGGCTGTGCGGGGCTATAGCTCAGTTGGGAGAGCGCGGCCTTTGCAAGGCCGAGGTCACGGGTTCGAGTCCCGTTGGCTCCACCATCCCCCGCCGGGCCGTCTGGCCTGGCGGGCGGTATGATATAGAGGAGAGGTGTCCGAGCGGCCGAAGGAACACGCTTGGAAAGCGTGTGATGGGGCAACCCATCCGCGGGTTCGAATCCCGCCCTCTCCGCCAGTCCCCCACAGCCCTCGTTTCGCTCCTGGGCAGCCCTACCCCTTCGTATCGGCCCGTCTGTCGGAGAACAGCAGGAACTGGATAAAGGAACCGATTGTCCCCAGGATTATCGTACAGGCAATCAGCACATAGGTGTCCTGGCCAAACGCGCGCAATGCACCGATGGCCTGTGACGGGCCGAGTTCCTTGATGAGAGCGTAGACGCCGAACATCAGGGCGGCGGCTCCGTTGAACGCCGTCGAAAGGATGAGCACCGTCCTCCGAAGCAGGAGCGCCAGTACCCCGCCGATCAGCACGAGCAGCGCCACGGCGACCAGATAGGCGTCCAGCGAGAAACTGCTCATCGTGGTGTTTGCCAGGAGCAGGCCCAGCATACCGCCGAGGGCGAACACGCCCACCCGTTCCAGCAGCACGCACAGCACGGCCCCGGCGATTCCGCCGCACACTGCCCAGACCAGGACGGCGGTCCGGTCGAGTGCGGCCAGCACCTCCTCGGCGACCTCCGGATAGCTGGCAACCGACTCGACGACCCCGGGTGGCGCGGTAAACCGCCACGCCAGATAGGCAGCGATCGCACCGCCAAGAACGAATCCACCCAACCCCAGCGCAACACGGAGCAGGGGATAACCGAAGAAGCACATTCCCGCACCGACAACCACCAGCACGCCCAGAACGACGGTCGCCGCAATGCCCGAAGTCAACAAGGTTGACGGCGCGACATCGAGCAAAACCAGCCCTTGTTCAAACACGGATCGTCTCCTCAAGAAGTGTTTATTTCGAGTACGATTATAGTACGCTGCCCTTGCCCATGCTACTTTAACTCGGGAACCATCGGAGTTCGGCACGCGCGACTCAAATTCAAAGTCGGCGACTGCTTGACCCCGCGCGGGGGTCGGGTTAACATGACATTCGGGGCAAACGCCGACTTGAATGGAGACGACTTGGATATGCAGAAAGATGGCTGTGAAGAATGCGGCCGCCCGATGTCCCTGAAGGACGTCGAGGAGAATACATACCGCGAGGTGGACGGGCTCCTGCTGTGTCCCGAGTGCCGGCTCACCAAAGCCCACCCGAAGCGAATGCGCTGTCCTCATTGCGGCGAACAGGTGACGGCTGTCCTGCACGCGGGGAGATACACCTGTGCCCGATGCGGCCGGCAGATCGGCGGCCAACAGGAGGAAGGAGTGATCCGGTCCGCACAGCCCGCCGGTCGACGCGGGGATGAGGAGAAGAACGGCGATCAGCCGAACGAACAACCCGGGACGCGGGACCCGATCCGCCCCCGCACCTCGCTGCGTACTCGCAGGAAGAAAAGCAGGGCGGTGCCGGTCCTCGGCGTCCTCCTCAGTTGCTTCGCAGCGGCGACGCTCATCCTCGGCTCTCTGCTCGTGCGAGAAACGATGCTGAGCCCGACAGAAAGGCCGGAGGAGCCCGCAGCAGAAGCTCCGACCGACCGGCCCGAAGAGCCGACGACCGAAGAAGAAGAGCCCCCGGTCCGGCGAACCAGGCCGACAACGCGCAGGGACGAGGAGATCGCAACCTTCATACGTGACTGGATCGAGGACGAGCCGAGCCAGCCGCTCGAGAAGATCGACATATACCGCGAGGCGGGCCGGGAGATCAGCGACCCCATACTCAGGGCACGGACTCTCGAGGTACTGGCCGACTTCGAAATCGCTGCAAAGCGGACCGCGGCCGAGCGGGAAAGACAAATCGAGGAACTGACCGAGCAGCTCGAGGAGGCAGCCGGCCGCATCGCGGAGTTGGAACAACGGCTCGAAACTGAACCGGAACCCGTCGAGACTGTCGAGGACATCGAGGAGATCGACGAACTGGAACCCGAGCCGACCCCGACGACTCGAGAACAAGAAGCGGCGGAGGCACTCGAGGCCGCAAAGGCAGCGGCCATCGAGCACATCGAGAACAAGGACTATGGAACGGCGATGGCCACAATGCAGGCGGTCGCCGACGAATTCGAGGGGACGGAAGCGGCTGAGAAGGCGACGGAAGAGCGAAGACGTATACGGCGCGATGCATCCGACGCGCTCAACAACATCCTCGCCGACGCCAGGGAACTGAGAAGGGCCGAAGATTACGCCGGGGCCCGTGAACTGCTGGAGACCGCCCGGCAGTTCGGCGTGGATGGCTTTCAGGACCAGATCGACCGGGAGATGGCCGACCTGCGGCCCGATCGCGAGGACGAAGCAGAAGAGGAAGAACGGCCTGCCCGGACGCCCGCCCACGTCCGCGAACTCATTCGCCAGCTCGAGGACGACGACGCCGCCGAGCGCAGCCGAGCGGCCGAACGCCTCGGGGCGCTCGGCGATCGAGCGGCGATATCGCCACTCATCGCAGCGCTCGAGGACGACCACTGGACCGTCCGGGCCGCCGCGGCCGGCAGTCTCGGCCGACTCGAGGACCAGCGAGCCGTCCCTCACCTCATCGCTCTGCTCGACGATCCGCAGGAAGGTGTGGTGTACGATGCTCTCAGCGGCCTCGAACGCTTGACGGGACAGAAGTTCGCCGCGGACGAGAAGGATCAGTGGCTGGAGTGGTACGAGGAGAACCAAGAGGGTGGCGTCACCTTCGATTCAACCGTCCGTCACCGGGAACCCGGCGAGCGGATCATCGGGCTGTCGGTCCCCTCCACCGTCGCCGTCCCGCTGGGGAGCAAGCTCGAGATATTTCGCGACGGCGAACGAATCACCGAGTTGGAGGTCGAGTCGAAGCGGAACGGTCTGCTCTATGGACGGATCGGCCGGGAGCTCGAGCTCGAACTCGGGGCCACCTTGCAGGTCCGGCTGATCGAATAACTCATCCGGCTGCAAGCCGGTGCACATCCGCCGCCGCCACCCCTTCCACCCGAAACACCTTCTCGCGCCCTTTCTGTCCGGAGACCAGCCGTACTTGAGACCGGCGCACGCCCAGCGCCCGAGCCAGCACTTCGGCGATCGCCTTGTTCGCCCGTCCTTCCTGAGCGGGCGGCGTGACCTTGATCTTCAGGGCGCCGGCGTGCTCGCCCGCCACCTCATCGCGGGCGGCACCCGGCTGGGCGCGGACGGATACCAGAAGGGCGTCGCCGTCGGGCTTGCACTCGATCACGACTTATGCCTGTAATGTCTGGCCAGTTCCTTGAGTTGGCCGAGGAACTCGGCGGGCGAGGAATACCGGTCGTCCGGGTCCTTCTTTAACATCCGCATGATAATCGCGTCCAGCGGCTCGGGGACGCCTGGCTGGAGTTGCCGGACGGGTGCGGGGTCCTTTCGGATGTGTGCGAGCAGAATCTCCTTCTGAGACTCGCCGGTGAAGACCGGTCGCCCGGTCAGTGCCCGATAGAACGTTGCCCCCATTGCGTAGATGTCCACTCGGCAGTCGATGTCGCCGCCCCGGGCTTGCTCCGGTGCCATGTACCGGGCCGAGCCGTACACCCCGTCGGCCTGTCCCACAGTGGGCTGATCGGCCAACGTCTTGGCGATTCCGAGGTCGCCGATCTTGACGATGCCGTCGAACCCCAGCATCAGGTTGTCCGGTTTGATATCGCGGTGGACCACCCCCTTTTTTTGAGCATACACCAGGCCGTTCGCCACGTGGATCATCATGGGGAGCACGGTTCTCACGGGCAGCTTCTGCCCGCCCGACAACAGTCCGCCCAAGTTGCCGAACGGCATGAATTCCATCGTGTAGTAGCACAGGTTCTCCCATCGGCCGCAGTCATAGACCTGGACAATATTCCGGTGGTTCAGTCGGCCCGCGGCCTTCGCCTCATTGAGGAAGCGGTCGATGAACTCGGGGTCCTGCACCAGTTCGGACGCGAGGAATTTGATGGCGACTGGGCGTTCGAGCGAGAGTTGGATCGCCTTGTACACCGTTCCCATGCCGCCCCGGCCCACCCGTTCGAGTATACGGCATCCGGCGATCTCGTCCCCGATCAGCCCGCCGCTCATCCGCCGCTCGGAGTCGTCGAGGAACGAGAGCAGGCAATCACCGACCTTGATCCGGTCGCCCGGCCGGACCTTGGCCTCCTTCACCCGGTGGCCGTTCACGTACACCCCGTTGAGCGATCCGTCGTCCCGGATATAGAACCCGTCGTCCCGGCGTTCGATCCGCATGTGGCGCCGGGACACGAGGGTGTCGGACAGGACGACGTCGTTCGTCCCGTCGCGTCCCACCGACAGCTTCTCGTGGTCGGTGATCCGGAAGGTATCGCCCTGGCCGGCTCCTTTTTCGATAATCAGCTTGGGCATAACCGCCTCGTCATCTTCATTCCGCGCCGTCGGCCAGTTCCCTCGATCTCCGGCCGGCTCGATGGATCGCCCGGACGAGCGATTCGAGCACCCCGTCCTCTGCCATCGACCGGAGCGCCGCCTCGGTCGTCCCGCCCGGCGATGTAACTCGCTTCCGCAGTTCCTCGGCGGGCTCGCCCGATTCCACCAGCATCCTGCCCGCCCCCAACACGGTCTGGTTGGCCAGGACCAGGGCATCGTCCCGCGCCAGCCCCAGGTCCTCGCCCGCCCGGGCCATCAGCTCGGCGAGCAGGAAGACATATGCCGGGCCGCTGCCCGACAGGGCGGTAACCGCGTGGAGCTGGTCCTCATCACCGACCTCGAGGACCAGGCCGCAGGCACCGAGCAACTCCCCGGCACGTGCCCGGTCGGCGTCTGTGGCATGTGTGCCGCCGCACAGTGCGGCCGCGCCCTCGCCGACGAGCATCGGGGTGTTGGGCATGGCCCGGACGACGCGGGCCGAATGGGCACAGGCCGCCTCGATCCGCGCGATCGGAACGCCGGCGGCAATCGAGATGACAAGCTGGTCGGCGGTCAGCAGCCGCCCGACCTCCGCCAGCACGTCGGGCATCACTTGCGGTTTCACCGCCAATATGACGGTCGATGCCCCGCAGGCATTTTTGTTGTCCGGTGTCGTCCGGGCGCCGGTGACTCTCTCGAACGCTGCCCGCCGGTCCTTGGCCGGATCGCTCGCGATGACCTCGCTGCTCGGTATCAGCCCCGCGCCCAGGATCCCGCGACACAGCGCGGTCGCCATATTTCCCGCCCCGACGAAGCCCAGTTCAGCCATTGCATTCTCCATATCGTTAGTGCTCCTTTGATTGTAATCGAGGGCGTCTTTCGTCGCAACCGGCCGACCGATGTTCGATGCTGTTGACAGACTACGGTGCGCCCGATATCTTGCGCTTGGACCCATTGGAGAGGAGATGCAATGATTGACCGCGAAAACGCCATCCTGCTCGAGTTCAAGGACCTGTTCGGATCGAGCGAAGGAGTCGGGATGGCCCAGGCACCCGGCCGGGTAAACATCATTGGCGAACACACCGACTACAATGAAGGACTGGTCCTGCCCATTGCCATCGCCCGCAATACAATAGCCGCCTTCCGGGCGAACGACTCGCGGACGGTGACCGTGCGGTCGATGACGCTGGAGGAAACGGGAAGCTTTTCGCTCGACGACGAGGCGATGCCGGGCGAGCCGTCGTGGCTGGTCTATGCGGCCGGGGTGGCCCGGGCGCTGCAGGATGCCGAGGTGCCGGTCGTCGGCTGCGACCTGGTCGTCGACTCGACGGTTCCGCTGGGCGGCGGTCTGTCGTCTTCGGCGGCGTTTGAGGTCGCTGTCGGGCTGGCCTTGACGGCGGCCGCGGGCCGGGAGATCGACCGGAAGGACCTGATGTGGGCCTGCCACCGGGCCGAGAGCGAGTACGTGGGAATGCGATGCGGGATCATGGACCAATACGTCGCGCTGTTCGCCGAGGAGGGGAAGGCGGTCCTGCTCGATTGCCGGACGGCGGACCACAAGCTGGTCCCCTGCCCCACCGACATGGTCAAGTTCGTGGTGTGTGATACGGCGGTCCGGCACGAGCTGGCCAACTCGGAATACAACAGGCGGCGGGAAGAGTGCGAACAGGGCGTCGAGCAGGCGGCCCGCATCCTGAGGGCAAAACCGGTCCGGGCACTGCGCGACCTCGACCCGGGCGACCTGTCGGAACTGCAGCAGGAGCTCGACCCGGTGATCTTCCGTCGCGTGCGGCACGTGGTCACCGAGAACGCCCGCGTCAAGGAGGCGGTCAACGCGCTGCGGGACCGGAACTACGTGTCGATGGGCGTCCTGATGGACGCCTCGCACGATAGTCTGCGGGACGACTACGGAGTGAGCTCCCCCGAGCTCGACACAATGGTCGAGTTGGCCTGGTCTCAGCGGGGCGTCTATGGCTCGCGGATGACCGGCGGCGGGTTCGGCGGCTGTACCATCACCCTGATCGACTCCGGACGGGTCGATGAGTTCTGCAAGAACATGGCCCTCGGATACCAGGAGCGGACCGGCGAGACACCCAGCATCTATGTCTGCTCGCCCGAAGACGGGGCCCGTATCGTGCATCCAATGCCCGATTAGCACACGCCGAGCCGGTGAGAGTACGAACTCTGAGGAAGAGAGCCGGCCCGATCAGTACACGTTGAGCCACTTGCGGAACAGGGGGACGGTCGGTATGACGATGATCAGGTACGCGACGATCCAGGGGGCCAGGATGTACATCGGGACGCCGCCGGGCGGGATACCCGGCACGAAGCCCAGAAACTTGTACTGGTCCAAGTCGACTTGGGTGGCCTCGAACAGCTCGGACCCATGGATTTGGACTGTCGGCTCATAATACCGGCCGCCCGCGGAGAACGGGTGGGTGACCGACTCTCGGTTGTGCCGGATGACAAGCTCCACCGCGTTGATTTCCTTCGTTGGGCGGATGGTCCACTCGGCATATCCGTTCAGCACTTCGCCCGACGCGGTCGGCACCGGGTCCTCGACCACCTCCTGGATGGGGTCGGACACCATTTCGATGCCGGTCTCGGGCGACGGGGGCACGAGGTAGGTGTACGAGATTGCCCGGTCGCCGGAGATGGATGAGAGCGGGTACCACGCCTTCACCACGACCTCGTCGCCAACCTCGGCCGGATAGAAGTCGAGCCGACCGAAGCACCAGATGGCAAGCAAGGCAATGGGGAGGATGTATATCAACAGCGGCTTCCCCTCGGCCTTCATCTTCATCAGGTTGATCATCCCGATGGTAGAGCCGATCCGCTTGGCCGCCGGTTTGTCTTTGGCCCGTTTGGCCTCTCGTTTGAGCTGCTTGAGCCGCTTGAGGTCGTTCTTGGCCCGGCGGAGCCGATCCTGGTCCGTGGTCCATTTCCGTGCGATGGTGAGGATCAGCGATGTCCCGACGGCGACAATGATGACCGCGACATCGCGGGGGATGGCTGCCAGCCAGCCCAGCGGATAGTCCAGTACGATCGTAACCCAGTTGGATAGTTGGTTGAGGAATTCCACGTTTGCCCTCTATATTAGTCTATATGGTTCTGATCAGGCCTCGGTTCCCGTCGATCTCGATGCGTGCATTATCGGGGATGTTCTGCGTGGCCTGTTCGCAGACGACGGCCGGTATCCCGAAGTCGCGTGCGACGATCGCCCCGTGCGAGAGCACACCGCCGCGTTCCACGATCAGGCCGCGGGCGTTGACGAACAGGGGCGTCCAGCCGGGGTCGGTCGATGGACACACCAGGATATAATCCTCGCCCAGATCGCCCGCCTGCTGCGGGTCGAACACGATGCGAGCAGTCCCGACCGCCGTCCCCGATGCGACGGCCCGGCCCTTGAGTTCGCCGTCCCCGCCCTCCTCTCGCAGCTCCGGCCGACCCAGCGTCTCCAGGTTCTCCGAGTCGATGACATCGCGAAGCGTGAGCTTCTGCTGCGATTTCCAGCGGAGCTTCCGCTGTTCGATGTCCTCGGCCAACTGGTCCCGTTCGGCTTCGAAGCGGGGCAGTTCGTCGATCCGGAGGAAAAAGACATCGCGGCCCATGTCCCATCGCCTGCCGAGTTCGAGGATGACCGAGCGAATCTGTTCGTAGCCCCTCATCAGGTGGTGCTTGCCGGTCTCGCGATAGGGGAGCAGTTCCTGGGCGTCCTTCAGCTCGGGCTGGATGAGTTCGAGCAGAGACGCGCCGCCCCACTCGGCAAGGATTTCGGGCAGCCGGTCTTCCACCTCACGACGTTTATCGACCCAGTCCTGGTGACGCTCTTCCGGCGAGGTCATGCCGGGCTGCCGGAAACTCTCGGCCATCCGCTCGATGTAGCTGGTGTCTTCGCGCCAGCGCGGCTGTGAGAGTTCCATCTCGTTCGTCGCCCTGTGACCGAACATCTCGATGAACTCCTCCATAGACCTCTCGCCCTGTGCGACCTTGTACAGGAGTATATTCTGCTCGACGGTCGTGTCGTTCTGAAGGCCGGAGGTCAGCATGCGGGTGAGTTCGGTGCCCTTTTCTTCACCCATCAGTTGGGTGAGGAGCCCTTCCAGGCCCTGCTGGGCCGTGGCCCCGAAGTAGCCGGGCTTCAAAGACTCCTTGCCGAAGTCGTCGAGCACATAAAACCGCCGTCTGTCGAGCTCCTCGATGAGTTCTTCAGTGGTCATCCCCTGCAAATCGGTTCGTCGGCATTCTTCGAGGAACTGCTCGAGCCGGGGCAGTGCCTCATCGACGAATGCGTGCAAGGCATCGCGACGTGCCCGCTTCATCCTCCGGCTGCACCGGATCATCGACCAGAAGAGTTTGGGCAGGCGGAGGAAGAAGGTGGGCTCGGTCTCGTTCATGTTGAGCTTGGTCGGCGGCCGCTCGA
>PUPC01000378.1 GCA_003553185.1 Planctomycetota bacterium
ACGGCGGCGACCACACACCCTGAGGCATATGCCCCTTGAGGCGCCGCGTTTGATCTGTCAAACCTCGCAAATCGTGACGCTCACCCAACGCCGGAATTATATTGCGCGCCCGGCGGCATGTCAAGCCGGGAGCGGCGAATCTCGTGCCAAATCGGCGGCGCCCACGCTCCACTGATCCCGCGACCGGGCGAGCTCCGGGTTGACTCTGCCCCGACCGGCCGATATCCTGTCAGACAAGCCGACCTCTCATCCACGAGGAGGACCGATGATTCAGGCCGACTCCACGTTCCTGGTTACCGGCGTCACCGGCATGGTCGCCAAACGGCTCGTCCGGGAGCTTCTGAAACGCGGGCACACCGTACACGGCGTTGCCCGGTACTCGAGCCCCGGCAGCCGGGAGGAGCTCGACGAGATGGGGGTGACCACCTGGAAGCGCGACCTGTCGACCGACCCCGTCGACGACATGCCCGACTATGATTACGTCCTGCACCAGGCGGTGTATTGGGACAAGTCGAAGTCCGGCGTCGAGGCCAGGCGGGCGGTGATGGACATCAACGCGGCGCTGGCCGAACGAGTGATGCAGCGATGGCAGAACGCGCGGGCGATCCTCCTGGCGTCGACCGGCGGTGTGTGCCGCGAGTCGGACGAACTGGTCGATGAAGACACGCCCGTTCAGCCCAACCCGGACCGGCAGAACTATCACCTGGCCAAGTTCGCCGGCGAGCAGATCGCGGTCGCCAACTCGATGTTGCACGGGACCCCGGCCGTCGTCCTCCGCTACTACTGGCCGGTCGATTTCGACGAGATCGCCGACCGGTGTGTGAACGCGGTCGCGGCGGGGAAGCCGATGCCCGGGGCCGACCCCGAGGAGCCGTTCCGATGGACGCCCATCGACCTCGTCGATACGATCGACTACACCATCCGGAGCGTCGAGGTCGCCGACAGCCCGCCGGCCATCCTGTGCTGCGGCGGGCCGGAGTTGGTCACGCGAAAGCAGTTGACGCAGATTGCGGCTGACGTTCTCGGCGTCGAGCCGGTGTTCGAGAATCCCGACGACTATCACTGGGAGAGCTTCCTGGCGGACAGCTCGCGGCTGTACAGCCGGCTGGGCGAACCGAAACGCCGGCTGACCGAGGTCGTGCGGGAGGCCGCCCGGCAGGCCCGGGAACAATAGTCCGGGCCGATGCTCCGTCCGGGCTGTCCACATCACATCGACCGGAGCACCGCTTCAAGAGACCGCTATGGCCGGATCAGAACACCCGCCCCGCGCCGCTCGGCCGTTCGGCTTCCTCAACGTATTCAAACCGCTGGAGTGCACCAGCCACCGGGCCGTGGCGGCTGTCCGCCGCCGAGTCCCGCAGGGCACGAAGGTCGGGCACGCCGGAACGCTCGACCCGCTGGCGACCGGGGTACTGGTGATTTGCGTCGGCCCGGCCACCCGGCTCGCCGAGTACGTCCAACCCCGGCCGAAACGATATCGCACCGTGATCGCCCTGGGCGCGACCAGCACGACCGACGACCGGGAGGGGGCCATCGAGCCGGTCGCCGAAGCCCGCCCCGCCCCGGCCGACCGGGTCGAGGCGTTCCTCAACCGATTTGTCGGACGGCTCGACCAGACGCCGCCGTCGCACTCGGCGGTCCACGTCGGGGGGCATCGGGCGTACAAGCTGGCCCGGCGGGGCGAGTGCCCGGAACTCGCCGCCCGCCCGGTTACCATCCATCACATCGGGCTTCTGCGGTACGAGTGGCCGGAGCTCGAGATCGAGGTGTGCTGCGGAGCGGGGACGTACATCCGGGCGCTCGCCCGCGACATCGGGGCCGAGCTGGGCGTCGGCGGATACTGCGCCGAGCTGAAGCGGACCGCGGTCGGGCCGTTCACCCTCGACGATGCGGTCGATCTCGCCGAGGCCGACCCGGCACGCCACCTGACATCGCCGCTCGCGGCGCTCGACGACGTGGCGCAAATCGAGCTAGACGACGCCCGGATCGAGAAGGTCGCGATGGGCCAGGCGGTGAGCATCGGGGCCGACCTGCCCGAGCCCGGCAAGTCGATCGCCATCCTGGATCGGGCGGGCCGGCTGGCGGCCATCGGGCACGTCCGGACAGACGGGCAGTCGGTCCGGCCCGACAAGGTGTTCGTGAGGCCGGGCGACCACGTCAACTGAGCGCTCCCCGTTCACGCCTCGAGTATCGCATAGATTCCGACGAGGAACATCTCGACCGATATGGCGGCCAGGATGAGCCCCATCAGCCGCTCGACCGCGCAGAGCCCCCGTTTCCCCAGCAGCGGGGCGAGCCGCGTCGCCGACAGCAGAACCCCCGTGCCCGCCAGCCAGGCGAGACACAGGGAGAGCAGCCATTCCGGCCAGCGGGCCGGCTCCTGGCCGACCAGGACGAGCACCATCGCCGTCGTCGACGGACCGGCGATGTAGGGGACGGCGAACGGGACGACCAGCGGCTCCCCGCCCGGGCTGCCCTTGAACAGCTCATCCGTCTCGCCAAACACCATCCGGATCGCGATGAGGAGAAGGATCAGCCCGCCCGCCAGCCGCAGCGAGGTCGGCGATATCTGCATCACGGACATAAAGGGCGGCCCGATGAACAGGAACAACACGAGGATGCCCAGGGCGATGAGCGACTCCCGGACGACGATGCCCCGGTGCCGGTCCGTCGGGATCGTGTTGAGCACACTCGCAAACAGGGGGGTGTTCCCGAAGGGGTCCATCACCATGAACAGCAGAATGGCTGCGGAAAACACAGACATCGGCCGGTTCGCCTCCTTCCGTCGAGTTCGGCGGCGCGGGGTCAGCTTCCGGCGTATCGGTCCAGAATGCCGCCCACGTCCACCAGGTATAATTGTCGTCCCTGCTCCCGGGCGGAGTCCACCACGATCCGCCGCCCGTCCCGGCTCACCCGGGGGTGCAGGTCGACCCGCTGGGGGCCGGCGTACCGCTCGGGCAGATGGAACGAGGCGACCGGCTCGACCCGCCCGGCGGGCAGGTGGTAGAGTACCAGGTCGCACATCCGTTCTTCGCCCTTCGGCCCGCCGTCGGTCACGATCCACTCCAGGTTCTGGCCGGGCAGATACGAGAAATGTCCGTCCGGGCTGGGCAGGCACGACGAGTCGATCATCTCCGTCTCGCGCGAGCGGACGTCGATCAGGCACATCCCCGGCTCGCCGCCGTCGCTGCAATAGACCAGGACGTGGTCGGGGTCGCGCCAGATGAAGTGCGAAGCGTCTCCGCTGTCCGATACCACCCGCAGATCGCTGCCGTCCGGCCGGCAGACGAACATCCGGGTCAGCCGATCCGCGGTGCCCGGCTCGTACCACCGATGCAGGAACACGAACCGGGAGCCGTCGGGGCTGACCAGCAGGTGGTTGACATAGTGCTTGACCTCCGGGAAGTCCCCGTGCGGCCAGGAGATGCGGGCAAGCTGGGCGATGCTCACGATCAGGTCCGACTCGCCGGTATCCAGCCGAATCCGCCGGATGCCCGACTCCGCCGGAGCCGGCGAGTCGGCCCGGGGGTCGGGGATACCCGCGTATCCGTAGCCCGGTCGCATATCGTTGATCCGGCTGAAATCGGGGGCGACCGCCCAGACCCCGTCGGGGCTGACCGCATAGACCGGCTGGCCGATCGTCCGCCGCCGCCCGGTATCCACGTCGAGCATTCGGCACACGAACCGGCCCGCCTCGCGGTCGTTCCACAGCACGGTCGAGTCGGATCCCGGGAGCCACTGGAGCATGCAGCCCTGCTGCCAGCACCAGGCCCGGCTCTTCCCGAGGTCGGTCCATCGGTCGCCGGCCTCGATGTCGATCATCCCGACCGTGATGACATCGTCCGGCCCGGGGGCGCGGTCCTCGAACTCGGCCCGCATCCCGAGGACGCGGCGGTCGGTCGCGTCGAACTCCAGCTTGTCGTAGTAGCCGAACCAGTGGAAGCCGGGGCCACTGGTGATGCGTCTCGCCGCGTCCGCCATACGGTTCTCCCTGCGGAATGCCGTGAAGCAACTGCCGACCACAGTGTACCGCGCGCATCCGTGGCGGGCAAGCACAGCAGACGCGTCGGCCGGCCTTGCGGGGATGTCAACCGTTTACCGACAGCAAAAACCGGCTGAAATCGACGCGAGGATAGGGTAAAATGTGATGGTCGCACCCGGTTTCTGTTCGTTAGAATCGTCTGTTTCTTTCAATGCCGGATGGCCGTCCGGCCGAGATGAGGAGGTCCTATGGAGATCACACGACGCGAAGCGCTCAAGCACGCCGGCCTGGCCGCGGGTGCCTTTTCGCTGTTCGGCTGCAGCACCGTCCAACAGGCCATGGCCGCCCCGGCGGTCGCGGTGGGCAACGCGAAGGGGTACGAGCTCCCGCCGCTGCCCTATGACTACGACGCACTGGAGCCGCACCTCGACGAGCGGACGATGAACCTGCACCATCAGAGACACCACGCGGGATATGTCCGCGGCCTGAACGGCTCGTTGGAGAAACTGGACGCGGCGGCCAGGTCTGGCGACATGTCGCACGTCTCGGCCCTGACAAAGGCCCTGGCGTTCCACGGCTCGGGCCACCTCTATCACGTGCTGTTCTGGCAGAGCATGAGTCCGGACGGCGGCGGCGAGCCGGACGGGGCGCTCGCCGAGATGATCGAGCGCGACTTCGGCTCGTTCCAGGGGCTGAAGACGCTGTTCGCCACCGTGACCAAGCAGGTCCAGGCCAGCGGCTGGGGCGTCCTGGCATACGAACCGCTGGGCGACCGACTCGTCGTACTGGGGCCGGAGAAGCACGAGAACGTCTTCTTCGCCGGGGCCGTCCCTCTGCTCGTCTGCGACGTGTGGGAACACGCCTACTACCTTTCGTACCAGAACGACCGCGGGGCGTTCGTCGATACGTTCATGGACGAGCTGGCCAACTGGCCGACGGCCGCGGCGCGGCTGGAGCTGGCCCTCGGCGGTTGAGCAGGCGTTGCGGGGGTTGGCGAGCCGGGCTGACCGATCCGGTGCTCAGCCCGGCGGCTGGGGGATGCGGAACGAGAACTCGGCCCACTTGCCCGGCTCCGAGTCGGCGGTGATCGTCCCGCCGTGGGCGCGGATCAGCCGCCAGCAGGTGTAGAGCCCGACGCCCGTCCCGTCTTTCTTCTTGAGCTCCGGCTCGTCCAGCCGCGAGAACTTGCGGAACAGCTTGGCCCGGCTCTCCGGCGAGAATCCGGGACCTTCGTTGAATACGCCGACCTCGAGCACGTCCGGGCCGGGGGTCGCCCGCACGCGGATGCTGCCCCCGCGCCGGCCGTACTTGGCCGCGTTGGTGAGCAGGTTGGTCATCACGATGCGGAGCAGGTCGGGGTCACACTCCACGGCGAGCGGCGATTCGGGCAGGTCGCGCTCGACCCGCATCTCGTTCTCCTCGATGACGCGGCCGGCCGTCTCCAGCGCCGGGCCGATGACCGCGCCCTCGAAATCCTCGACCAGGCGGAACTCCGGCTCGAGGTCGCGCCCCTCGACCCGGGCGAGGTCGAGGTACTCGCCGACCATCCGCAGCAGGTG
>PUPC01000205.1 GCA_003553185.1 Planctomycetota bacterium
GGCGACTTCACCCAGAATAGCTACATGACGCTCATCAAGGGCTTCGAGGAGGAGATGGAGGGCCTGAGCGGGGTCGAATGGGCCCACGAGCCGTACTGGAACTGGGACGAAGACGCCCAGGATTGGTACGAGGAGGACGCCTGGCGGATTACCGGCTGGGTCGATCGGTCCGCGATCGGCCTCGGCTTCAGCACCGACTTCGCCCTGTTCTACTCGCAGTCGTGCGGAAACGACGGGGCGGGACACTCCGACACCACACCGCCCATCCCGGAGCCCGGCTCCCTGTTCGCCGTCGCCGCAGGGCTACTCTTCGCTCGAAAGCGCCGCCGCTGAAACGCAACCGTTGACGCATCCCGCCGACCCCGTCGGCCCCGACATCCAGAGGGTCGACCCGCTGGTCCTGCGCTCACTCCCCGTCCGGCATCCCACGATCCGGCCGCCCTTTCGCCCGGCCACGATTCCGATTATGATGTGTTCGGTTTCGACAACACGGAGCAAAGGAGGTGGCCTTGAAAACCGACTTGCGGCGCATTGACGAGCTGATCGACCGAGTCGAAAAACATCTGTCGATGGACGACCTGCTGAGGACGCTGGCGGCGATCCGGGACCTCGACCGCCTGTTCACCTTCCCGACGTTCCTCGAGAGCGCCCGTCGGACCGCAGACGAGCTCAGGGCAGTCGGCTGTGACGAGGCGGAGATCGTCGAGTTCGCCGCCGACGGCGAGACGGTCTATGCCGATTTCGTCGCACCGCTCGCCTGGGATGTCCGGGAGGCCGCGCTCGAGATCGTCGAGCCGAACGACGAGGCAAGGACGATCATCCGCCGGTCCGACGAGCCGAACGCCGTCGTGATGTGGTGCGGTCCGACCCCGTCCGAGGGCCTGACCGGCGGCGTCGTGCTCTGGGACGAACTCTCGGATGAAGAGCGCGAGGCCGCCGACCTTTCCGGCCAGTTCCTCTACACCCGCAGCAAGCCCGCGACCGTCAAGCGCCCGGCCGTCGAGAAGGGAGCTCTCGGCGTCATCGGCTCGTATGGCTTCCAGCGCGAGGGCGACGATTTCGAGAACTGCGTCTGCTGGAACAACGCCTGGTCCGAGACCACCGACTGGGCGATGACGAAACAGGACCAGCCGCTGCCGGGCTTCAACATTTCGCCGGCGATGGGCCGAGAGCTCGAACGGCTGGCGAACGAACGGCCCGACCTTCGGCTGCGGATGACCGTGGACGCCGAGCTCTACGAGGGGACCATCCCGGCCGTCTCGGCCCGGCTGGCCGGCTCCGGCGACGACGAGGTCGTGGCCATCGGCCACCAGTTCGAGATCGGCGCCAACGACAACGCCTCCGGCTGCGCCGCCATCGTCGAGGCGGCCCGGTGCATCCGCCGGATGATCGAGGCCGGCGACCTGTCCGGCCCGGCCCGGTCGATCCGCTTCATCACCTGCTCCGAGATGTACTCGTCCATCCCGCTCGCCGTCGAACAGCCCGACCTGATGCGGCGGCTCATCGCCGGGCTCAACCTCGATATGATCTGCCCCTACAACGGCTACGACAGCCCGATGGACTTCTACCAGAGCCCCGACGCCAACGCCTACTTCGGCGACGACCTGCTCGAACTCATCATCCGCCGCCTGTGGGAGCGGCGCGGGGCGACGTGGGAGTGGCGACGGATGCCGACCGAGCTCTCGGACAACTGCTGGTGCGATCCGCACGTCGGCGTCCCGTTCTCCTGGATCTCCTGTCACGGCCGCGAGTTCTGGCACTCGAGCGGCGATACCCTCGACCGCATCGTGCCCGAAGCGGTGCGCGACGTGGCGACCGCCGCCATCACCTGGCTGGCCTTCATTGCGACCGCCGACGCCGACGACGCGGCCTGGCTCGCCGAGGCCGAGGCGGAAAAGGCGCGCGGGCGGATCGAGGCCGAGGACGCCGACCGGCGCGACTATGTGCTCGCCCGCGAGCTGCGCCGAATCCGGTCGCTCAAGACGCTGGCCGACTCGCCGGAGATCGACCGCGCGGTCGAGGAGATTGCCGAGCTCGGCGAGCCGCCCGAGCCCTTCCCCGTCGACCCCGACGACGAGGGCACCCAGCTTGTGCCGGTCCGGAAATGCCCCGCCCCGCTCACCTTCGCCCCCATCCCGCCCGCCGAGCGCGAGTTCCCGTCGCCGCTGTGGAGCGCCAAGCTCAACGCGGCCCTGTACTGGTCCGACGGCGAACGCAGCATCCGCGAGATCGAACACCTGGTCGCCATGGAGCACGGCGATCCGCCCGGGATCGACCTCGTCGAATGGTTCCGGTTCCTGGAGAAACACGATTACGTCGAGTTGAAGGGACGCTGACCGGGACGACGGCCGGCTACCGGTCCGGTGCGTGGCGGGCCTGCATGTCCTCGGGCGTGACGCCCAGCTTGTCGGCGAGCAGCCGGCAGACGCAGTCGCACACCACGAGCAGGGCCTCCTCGAACAAGCTGCGGAGAGTGTGGGGGCCGTCGGCATCGGCCGACAGGGCGGCGGGGATGGCGATCAGGTGGTCGGCGAGGCCGGCTATCGGCGACTCGGGGTCGGCGGTCATCGCGATAATGGTCGCCCCGGCGGACCGGGCGGCACCGGCCTGCTCGAGAGGCACCGGCGTCCGGCCGGACCCCGAGCCCACGAGCACCAGCTCGCCCGCATCGACCTCGACCGGTTCGTCCGGGCCGACACATCGGGCGGCGACCCCGACGTGCCCCAGCCGGATCGCCATCGCCGCGAGCATCGAACCGCTCCGGCCCGTCCCCACCAGCGTTACCTGCCGGGCATCGGCCAGGGCATCGACGAGGGCACGCACCGCCGAGCCGTCCACGCCCTCGACACAGCGTGCCAGATCGGCCAGCACGTCCCGGCTGAGTCCATCGAATTCCATAGCCGCATCTTATCCCCTGCAGCAGCCCGCCGCAATGCCGCATTGATCCGGCAGGGGACAGGCATACAATGCCTGCATGATGAACGAACAACGGATGGGGGAAATCCTCGATGCCATGCCGGAGCGGTCGGTGGCGGTCGTCGGAGACTTCTGCCTCGACCGATACCTGGACATCGCCCCCGAGATCGAGGACACGTCGAGGGAGACGGGCCGGACCGTCCACCAAGTGACGGGCGTTCGCACGTACACGGGGGGCGGGGCGAACGTGGTGAATAACCTGGCGGGGCTGGGCGTCGGCAAAGTGGTACCCGTCGGGTTCGTCGGGGCCGATCCCGCAGGGCTCGAACTCCGGAAGAGCTTTCAGACGCTCGAGGTCCCGATGGACTTCCTGCACCGGTGGCCGGACCGCCCCACCCCGGTGTACCTCAAGCCGGTGATCGTCCGGGACGGACGGCCCGCCGAGGAATTGGACCGGTTCGACATCTTCCCCCGCAGCCCGCTCTCGGACGAGCAGCAGGACCAGGTCGTCGAGGACCTGCGCCGGGCGTTCGGCGAGGCCGACGCACTGGTCGTCGCCGATTACGCCGAGCGCGGCAAGCACGGGGTGGTTGCCGCCCGGGTGCGACGGGAGCTCGCCGACCTCGCCCGGACCGAGCCGTCGAAGGTGATGATCGCCGACTCGCGGCTGTACGTGGACAAGTTCCGCCGGATGATCGTCAAGCCGAACGCCGAGGAGGCGATGGCCTGCCTGGCGAAGGAGCCGGGGGCCGAGCCGACGATGGTCCGCCTGATCGAAATCGGCCGCCGGACCGCTGAGCGGAACCAGCGCCCGCTGGTCATCACCCTCGGCCCGGGCGGCGTCCTCCTCTGCGCGGCCGACCGGGCGCGCAAGATTCCGGCCTACCCGGTGGATGAGGGCGGGGAGACGAACCCGGTCGGGGCCGGCGACACCACGCTCGCCGCGCTGGCCGCGTCGCTGGCGGCCGGGGCGACCCTCGAAGAGGCGGCCGTGCTGGCGGTGATCGCCGCGTCATTGACCGTCGAGCAGACCGGGCACTGCGGGGCGCCGTCGGCAGACCGGCTGCGCCGGCGGTTCCGGGAGTACGCCGAGCGGCATCCCGACGTGGTGGGCGGGTGATCGCGGCCGGCGTCAGCCGAAGATGATCCCGGCGTAGCCCACGGCCGTCTGGAAGGACTCCGGCGGCTCCTTCATCACGTCGTGGCTGGTCGTGTACTCGATCAGCGCCCCGCCCTCGGCGCCCAGTTCCGTCACCGCCGCCACGGTGGCGGCGATCGCCCCCCCGCCGCAGGCGTTGGACCGGGCGTCGGTCTCGGCCACCACCCGGTCGCCGTGCAGGGCGAGGATCAGGTCGATGATCCGCCGGTCATTGTGGTACATCTTCTCGCGGGCCTCGGCGCCGGACCCCCACGGGGCGAACCCGTAGTTCGGGCCGTAGTGCGTCAGGTCGGTCGAGCCGAGCACCGCCACCCGCTTGTCCGCCTTCGCCAGGACGCGGCCGATCGCCCGGCCCGTCTCGTGGGCGCTCGGCGTCGGCGGCATGGCGATGGGCACGATCTTCGCCTCGGGATACAGCACCTTGATGATCGGGAGCTGGACCTCGATCGAGTGCTCCTGGGCGTGGGACGCGGGGTCGATGGTCAGGTGGTCCGGACAGGCCTCGACCAGCCGCCGGGCCAGCCCCTCGTCCACCCTCGCCTCGCCCGCAGGCGTCTCCCAACTGCCCGTCGCATAGACCGCGCCCGGCTGCACGCTCCACGAGTGGACCGCCCCGAACAGGACGAACGTCTCGGGCCGGGCCTGCTCCAGGCATTTGATCACCCGGGCGGCAATCGACCCGGAATAAATCCAGCCCGCGTGCGGAACCAGCCCGCCGATCGGCTGTTCCGGCTCGTCCGGCGGCTCGAAATCGACGAGGAACTCGTTCACCTGGGCGGCAACGTCGCCCGGATAGAAATGAGGTGCGACCGGCTGTCTCATAACACTCTGCCCTCCAGAAATGCATTGTCCCCGCTCTACGATATTGTAACCACGCCACCGGACTTTGCAATACCCTGCGCGAGGTCGGGCGGGACCGGCGGCGAACCGGCCGACCCGCCATACGCAGAGCCCCCGGACGTGCGGTCCACACGCTCTCGCACAAACGCGACTCTCCGAAAAAAACAGTTGACGAACCGCAAAACCCGGCGTAGGATGATGACCGGTCAGAACCGTCATCCGGGAACGGCGGATGCGAACGGAACGCGGTCGCGCCCGGGCAGGCCTCAGCGGGACCGGAGATCGGGAGGAATGACGATGAAACGTCGCAACAAGGTGCTGATAGGTGTTCTTATAGCTATCGGTGTTCTTTTCTTAAGTTTTATGGTGGTGTCGGCAATTGACCCGGTCATCCGCCGGCACAGATTTTACATAGATCTGAATAGCGGGCGGACAAAAACGCAGCGTACTTATTTCGGTGGGAGAACGGAAACGCGCGAGCATGATACGCCCTTCTCGGAGTTGGCGGACCGGTTTTCGCTGCTGGCCGAACCCCGGGAAGAAAGGTGGCGTTTCTTGTGGGGCCGGACATATACCTTCGGGGGGCTCGCCCGGGAGTCCGGCTTAC
>PUPC01000083.1 GCA_003553185.1 Planctomycetota bacterium
AGGATGTGGTAGAGCATCTCCTTCACCGTGGTCTTGCCGTTGCTGCCGGTGATGCCGATGACCGTGGTGGCGGAGCACCGGTCCCGGTGCCAGCGGGCCAGGTCGCCCAGGGCGCGAGTGGTATCCTCCACCAGCACGATGGCCAGTTCGGGGACCTCCCGGTGGGCGCTTTCGTTGTGGACCACGGCGGCGGCCGCCCCCAGTCGGCGGGCCTTGGGCAGAAACTCGTGGGCATCGAAGTTCGGGCCTTTCAGGGCGAAAAACAGGGCGCCGTCGACCATCTTCCGGGTGTCGGTACAGACGCTGTCGACGGCGAGTTCGGGGTCGCCCCTGAGGATTCGGCCGCCCGTCGCGGCGGCGATCTCTTGAAGTGTCATTTCCATTGGATTGCCTCCGTTTGTGCAGACAACCCGGCTCCGGCTCGTTCGGCGAGCGCATCTCTGAGCTCTTCGCGGTCGTCGAACGGCGCCTTGACCTTGCCGAGTATCTGGTAGGTTTCGTGTCCCTTGCCGGCGACGATGATGGTGTCGCCGGGTTCGGCGGTGTTCACCGCGGCCCGGATGGCCCGGGCGCGGTCGGGGATGACTGCACGCGGCTTGCTGCCCGTCATCCCCCGCTCGATCTGCTCGATGACCTGTGCGGTCTGCTCGCTTCGCGAGTTGTCGGCGGTCAGGAAGATGATGTCGGCGTACTTCTCGGCGACCGCTCCCATCGTCGGCCGCTTGCTGGGGTCTCGGTCGCCCCCGCATCCGAACACCACGATGAGCCGCCGGGGAGCGAGCGGCTCGACCGCGCCGAGGACCGACTGCAGACCGCCCTCGTTGTGGGCATAATCGACCAGCGTATGGATGTCGTCGGCGTGGACGCGCTCGAGCCGACCGGGGATGGGCGAGCCGTCGGACAGGCCGGCGGCCACCTCGTCGAACGTCAGGCCGGCGGCATATCCGGCGGCGGCGGCGGCGAGGTCGTTCGATACGTTGAACTCGCCGACGAACGGCGTCCGGACCTCGGCCGAACCGCCGGGCGATTCGAGCCGATAGGTCGTCCCGGTCATGTCCATATCGAGGATGTCGGCCCGGACGTCGGCGCCGCGGTCCCGCCCGAACCACAGGACGCGGGCACGGCGGGGCGTGTGCCCGGCCATGAACTCGCCCAGCGGGTCGTCGGCGTTGAGCACCGCGTAGCCGTTGGGCGGCAGCATCTCGAACAGCCGGGCCTTCGCGTCGCGATAGTTCTCAAATGTGCCGTGAAAATCGAGGTGCTCGCGGTCGGACAGGCAGGTGAACACGGCGACGTCGAACTGCACGTCGCGGACCCGGTCCAGGGCCAGGGCGTGGGACGAGACCTCGATGGCGGCGTGGGTCAGCCCGACGTCGACCATCTCCCGGAAGAGCTCCTGGATGCGGAGCCCGTCGGGGGTGGTGTTCCCGGCGGGGATGACCCGGTCGCCGATCTTGTAGGCGATCGTCCCGAGCAGCCCGATCGGTCGGCCGGCCGATGCCAGCATTGTTCTCAGCCGGCATGTCGTGCTCGTCTTGCCGTTCGTTCCGGTCACCCCGGTGACGTGCAGTCGCCCGGTCGGCTCGCCGTAGAAGCGAGCGGCCAGCGGGGCCATCCGTGTCCGGATGTCGGGCACGACCAGGTGCGCCGGGCCACGCAGATCGGGCACGGGCCTTTCGGAGATGATCGCGGCGGCTCCGGCCTGAACGGCGAGCGGGATGAAGTCGTGCCCGTCGACCGATTCGCCGGCCCGGGCGATGAACAGCGCCCCCGGCCGCACCAGCCGGTTGTCCTGTACGATCTGCCTGATCTCCACGTCGAGGTCGGCGGGCGCGGCGGACCGCGGCGGGCCGGAGTCGTAGAGGATGGGCAGTAGCTCTCGAAGATTCACGGTTATGTCCCTGTGGCCCTCCATCAGTTGTCCGCCGTGACGACGTGCAGTCCCCGTCGGCCGCCCGGCGCAGACTCCAGCATGGCCAGTGTTCGTTCGATGATGCGCCCGACGGCGGGCGCGGCGACTACCCCGCCGTAATATTCGCCCTTCGGTTCGTCCACCAGCACCAGCACACACAGCTCGGGCTGGTCGCTGGGTGCGAAGCCGACAAAGGATGCAACGTATTTCGACCGGGCATAGCCGCCGTGCTCGCCCCGTTTCTGGGCGGTGCCCGTCTTGCCGCCGATCGAGTAGGGGATGTCGTTCAGCCGGCGGCCGGTGCCGTCCACGACGGTCTGGCGGAGGATGTGCCGCATGGTGTCCGACGTCTCGGGGCTGATCACCCGCCGGATGACGACGGGCCCGCGTCGTCTGACCTGCCCGGTGTTCGGGTTCTCGATGGCCGCGACCACATACGGCCACATTAACTCGCCGCCGTTGATCAGGGCGCTGAAAGCGGTCGCCAACTGGAGCGGCGTGCCCGATATCTCCTGCCCGAAGGGGACGGACGTGGTGCTGTAGTAGGTCCATCGCCTCGGGTTGGTGACGATCCCCGGCTCCTCGGCCGGGAGCTGGATGCCGAGCCGCTCGCCGAAGTGGAAGTCCCGAAGCGCCGCCTGTATTCGCTCGGGGCCGAGCTCCAGGCCGATCTTCACCATGCCGATGTTGCTCGATTTCGCGACGATGTCTGTGACGCTGAGCGTGCCGTGCCGAGAGACGTCGCGGATGGTTCGGGCTCGGTACCGCCACTGCCCGTTCTCGCAATAGAACTCGGTCTCCGGGGTGACCACTCCCTCTTCGATGGCCGCCGCTGCGATGATCGGCTTGAACGTGCTGCCGTATTCGTATGTGCTCTGAACCGGGTGGTTGCGGAGCCGCCGCTGGAGCTCGCTCCGGCTGAGCTCTCGTTTGACGGAGACGTCGAGCCCGGGCACCGAGCCCATGGCGAGAATCTCGCCGGTGCGCGGGTCCATCACGATGCACGATGCGGACAGGGGCGAGAACTCTTCCTCGACCCTCGTCAGCTCATCGTCGACGATCGCCTGGATGCGCCGGTCGATGGTGAGGTACAGGTTTTCGCCGTCGCGCGGCGGGACGTCCGGCTCGGCCGAGTGGGCAATGCGCCGGCCGCGCCCGTCCCGTATCAGGTGGGCCAGCCCGGGCTGTCCCCGGAGGTATTCGTCGAACTGCAGCTCGATCCCCTCCGCCCCGCGCCCTTCGGTGTTGACGAAGCCCAGCCACTGGCCGATTGCCAGGCCCCTGGCGGTCGAGTCGGCCCGCCGGTTGTCGCCCCGGACGGACAGGCCGCGCAGGCCGACGGCCCGGACCCGTGCCGCCTCGTCGTCATCGACCGCCCGCTTGAGCCAGACGAACCGGGTGTCGCGATGGAACTGGGTCCGCACCTCGTCGAGCGGCAGGTCGAGTGCTTCTGCGGCGATCTCGGCCGCCTTGTCCAATCGGGCGGCGGTCACCTGTTCGAGCCGCCGCAGCAGCAGTTCATCGGGCAGGTCGAGGTATGCCGCCAACTGGCGAGTGACCTCGATCATCCGCTCGTGCGTGGGGTCGACGAGTTTGCCGGTGACGCCGGGGGTGGTGAGCCGGAACCGCCGGAACGTGTCTCTGGGGACGGCGAGGACGTCGGGCAGCCAGTTGCGACAATCGCGGGGGACGGCGAGTACGCCGGGGTCGGCGAACACTCCGGGCCGCTCCAGACTGAGTGCGAGCGGCCGGCCTTGCCGGTCCAGAATGCTGCCCCGGCTGGCGGGCAGCTCGACGGTGGTCTGGTTCTGCCGGCTGGCCATTTCGAGGAAGTGTTCGTGGTTCAGGACCTGGACGGTGTACAGCCGGCCGATGAGGATCGCGACCGCTGCAAGGAACAGGGGGAATACCAACCTGATCCTGTGTTCACCGAACTGCGCGTCCCATACCGACATGGCTTCTATCCGCCGCTGGTTGATGTTTGCGACTATTTCATACAACCCTTCCTCTCGACCGCCCGGAGCTTGGCGCTCCGCGATGGCGGGTTGGCCCGGACCTCGTCCGCGCCCGGGGTCACCGGGCTGCGGGTGAGGACCTCCCAATATCCTTCGCGCGCCTGATCGCGGAACACCGTTTTCACGATGCGGTCTTCTTTGGAGTGGAAGCTGATCACCACGACCCGCCCCCCCGGCTCCACCAGGTCTTTCGCCGAGGTCAACGTTTCCTCCAGGTTCGGGAGTTCGCGGTTCACCCACATTCGGATGGCCATGAACGTCCGCGTCGCCGGATGAGTCCGACCGCCCTTGCGCCTGACCGCTCGGGCAACGATGTCGGCCAGCCGGCCGGCGGTGCGGATCGGTTCCCGGCGCCGCTCACGGCAGATGGCGCGGGCAATGCGTCGCGATTGCCGCTCGTCGGCCAGCCGCCAGAGGATATCGGCTAGGTCCCGCTCGGAGACCTGTGCCAGCAGCTCGGCGGCGGTGGAGCCCCAGGTGGGGTCGGCTCGCATGTCGAGCGGGGCGTCGGGCTGTTGAAAGGAGAAGCCGCGGTCGGGGTCTCGGAGCTGGATGGACGAAAGCCCAAGATCAAGTACGATTGCGTGTGCCCGGCCGGCGCCGGCCTTGGCGAGTGCCTCGGCTGCCTCGGTGAAATTCCCGTGGAACAGTCGGACGCGGTCGCCGAACCGCGCGAGCCGCCGAGCCGCGATCTCCAACGCCCGGGGGTCCCGGTCGAGTGCGATCAGCGTTCCGTCAGGTTGTGAAAGAGCAAGAATACGTTCTGCGTGTCCGCCCGCCCCGACGGTGGCGTCGAGATGACACCGCCCGGGCGCGGGCTGGAGAAAATGCATAACCTCATCGAGCAGGACCGGGTGATGGGCTTCCTCATCGGTCGTCACCGGTGCCCTTTCCTCGGCCGCCGTAGTATTCCTCGGCCCGGTCGGGCATCTGCTGTTCGGCCAGCTCGATTGCCTTGGCCCATTCGTCTGCGTCCCACACCTCGATGCGGTCGTTGATGCCCGCAATCACCACCGAGCGGCCGATGCCGAGCTTCTCGGTGAGAGGGGGGGGGATACGGAGCCGCCCCTGCTTGTCGCACTGGGCAAATCGAGCCCGAGAGAATATCGCCCGCTCCAGCATCCGGCCGGCTGCGGTGTGGCGTCCCCGTTCGTTCGCGAGTTCCCTGCTTTGCTGCTCGAACCGAGCGGCCGTCTGGATGACAATGCATTGCTCGAAGCCGCGGGTGACGTAGTAGCCCGCCTCGCCCTCGCTGCCCGCCGCCCGGCGCAGGTCGGCCGGCACGATAATCCGGTTTTTGTCGTCAATTGTTGACGAGTATTCGCCGGCAAAAAGAGGCAAAGGCCCCCTCCGTTCCCAAGCTGCGAAATAAAACTGGACGCGCTACCTGCTCGACCGCTAGAATTGTCTTGGCGACATCGGGATCGAAGAACTGCGGTCAGTATCCGACCGACGCTCGAACCCGGGAGGCACCCGGCACTCCGGGCCTCCAATCTTGTGCAAAATATACCACGCTCCACCACAAGATGTCAAGGGAATACTGGCAGGTATTTTCGGCGAATTTCCC
>PUPC01000364.1 GCA_003553185.1 Planctomycetota bacterium
ACCGGGGGCACATCGGGATTATGAAAGAGGTCGAGATCGAGGGCGGCATTTCGTTCTTCTACCCCAGCTACCAGGCGCGAAAGGTCACCTGGCAGACGGCGGAAGCCGAGCGGCGCAACATCTTCTTCGGCGACCTGGGCGAGGACCACGGCGAGATCACGTTGGACGATCTCAAGATGTATGACGACGGGAACCGCCCCTGGCTGAGCAGCACGGCCAAGGCCCAACTCCCATACCTGCCGAAGGTAGAACTGACCATCAACTGGGGCGAGATTCCCGATTTCGTCCTCAGCTTCATACCCATCCGCGGGCTTCGCGTCCCGCCCCCATACCACCTGCAAGACGGGCCCGGCGACGAGCGGATACCGGCACCGTCGATCCTGTGGCACGGGCAGGAAGAATATCACACGTATGAATAGCCCGTGCAATCGACGGTAATCGAGAAAAACAGAAAGGGGTCCACATGCCGTTCGTACCGATGAGACAGATTCTCGACGAGGCCCGCAAGAGCGGGTACGGCGTCGGGGCGTACAACGTCAACAACATGGAGCAGATCCAGGCGCTGATGCAGGGCGCCTCCGAGTTGAACGCTCCCATCATTCTCCAAGCCAGCCGCGGGGCACTCCAGTACAGCAATATGGTGTACCTGAAGCATCTGATGCTGGCCGCCGCCGAGGACAACCCCGATCTGCCCGTCGCAATTCACCTCGATCACGGTCCGGACCTCGAGACCTGCAAGGAGGCGATCGCCCTCGGGTTCACCTCGGTGATGATCGACGGGTCCATCGACTACAGCCAGAGCGACGAGAACGGAGCCCATCCGGCCCGTTCGTTCGAAGACAACGTCCGGGTCACTCGCGAGGTCGTCGAGTACGCCCATCCGCGCGGCGTCAGTGTTGAGGGCGAGTTGGGCACACTCGGTGGGATCGAAGACGAGACGAAAGCGTCTTCCATCAACCTCACCGAACCCGACGAAGTCGAGGAGTTCGTGGCCGAGACCGGCGTCGACGCCCTGGCCATCGCCATCGGGACCTCGCACGGGGCGTACAAGTTCAAGGAAGAGCCCAAGCTGGCCCTCGACCTGATCCCCAAGATTCGCGACAAGGCGGGCGACACCTCGCTGGTGATGCATGGCTCGTCCAGCGTGCCCCAGAACCTGGTCGCCACCATCAACCAGTACGGCGGCAACCTGCAGAAGTCGATGGGCGTACCCATCGAGCAAATCCAGGAAGCGATCAAGCTCGGCGTCCAGAAGATCAACATCGATACCGACGGGCGGCTCGCGTTTACAGGGAACATCAGGAAGTACCTGGCAGAGAATCCCGAGGTCTTCGACCAGCGAAAATACCTGTCCGAAGGCCGACGCGGCATCTATGAGGTGATGAAGGGCAAGATGCTCGCCCTGGGCACCGACGGACACGCCGACGACTACGAGCCGTTGACCCTGGAAGATGCCAAGGCCTGGTACAAGTAACCGGCCTGATCGCAATCTGAACCGAAAACTCGACGGCGCAGCGGCACCGCCCGCAGCGCCGTCGTTTTATGCCCTATTTCCGCACACGACACGAGACGAGTGCTCACGACCGCGGTTAATCGCCGTGGGGAGGGAACAGACTACTCGTCGAGCCGGACCTTGACGTTCCTGAATGATGCACCGGCCCGGAACGAGGCCAGGCCGACGTTGCCCGCATCGTGGGTGGCGTCGTTGATGTTGAACACCTCCTGCCCGCCGACGATCACTCGGATGTGACTGCCGCGCAGTTCGGCCCGAACCTGGACCCACTCGGCGGCGGTGAGGTTGATGCTGGTCTCTCCAAGCGTGCGGTCCGTTCCGCCCTGGACGTGACCGAGCACGACCTTTCCGCCCGCGCCCGAGGCCCCCTCCCCCGCCTGGAGTGCGACGTAGTATCCGGGGCCTCGAATCCCCTCGCCCGGGACAGCGGACCATCGGAGCAGCAGCCGCGCCCAGCCGGCCGCTCGCCCGGTACGGACATCGGCGACGAACTCGTAGTCGGTCCAGTTCGGATCGCCGGTAGTCATCAGGCAGGTTGTCCTGGGGTCGGATCGAGCGACGCCCTCCGGCGATATGTCCCACTCGCCGCCGTCGGGCGACTCTTGCCGCCAGTTCTCGCCAGCGTCTTCATCCTCGAGCAGCGGGCGGTAGCGGGTGAGCCGCCATCGGACCTCGTCGCGCGTCTGTGCCCGGAGTTCCTCGACGAATTCCCGCTCCAGCCGCTCGCGGTCAAACGAACAGATGATTTCGGCCGCAGTGAGCCGAGCGGTCCGGTTGAACCCGTCGAGCACCACGTAACCGGGCTTGTCGGGCGCATTGCCGGACATGGTGACCCTGTGCGTTCGCCCGCCGCTCGAGGCGCTGGCTACGAGGCGCGTGGAGCTGATGTCCAACACGAGGTCAACGGAGCCGATGATGCGGAAATCGTCCACGTCCACTGATTCCACCTCATCGCCCCGTGCCAGTTCGAGGCGGGCGCCGCCGTCGGGCAGGCGTCGCCACCGGAACTCGATCCCGGTCCGGGGCGAGGCGGTCGGGGTGGGCATCCCGGCGCGGATGGCCGCGGTTCGGGCGTCCTTGACCCGCAGCGCGACCCGCTGCGGGCCACGGATCGGGACCTTGAAATAGACAAGTCCGGATTCGGCGGCCAGTTCGCCGTACCGTGGCCGGATCGGCCATTGGCCGACCGACGCCCGCTCCCACACCGTGGGCCAATCACGCCGCTGGGCAGTGTCGGAAAAGTCGTATTGGACGGTTGACCGCCCGTCGGTCATATCCGGGCCGACGGCCAGAAGCGTATCGACAGATATTCGGCCGGCCTCGGCCTCGGCGAGCCGCTCCCGGACCTCGTCTATCCGTTCGGCGTAGAACTGGGTGTCCGAGTGATGGTCGACCAGTTCCCACAGTGCCCGGGCAATCTGTTCGGGGTGGCCCTCCGCTTCTTCCAGCTCGACTGCTCGGGCGAACAGGTTCTCCGCCTCGATCTCGCCCCGGCCCCTCTGCAGCAGGGCCAGTTGTCGTCGGTAGAGTTCCAACTGCTCGGCATCGGCGCCCTGCTCCCCGGCCCTTTCCAACAGCCGGGTGGCCCCTGCGACATCCGCCCGTGCCAGGCAGAACGCCGCCAGGTCGATCGGAGCGATGTTCGCTCCGGCGGCCTCGACCAGGGCCTTGATGGATTGAGCCGGGAGCTCGCCGAGCACAAACGGCCTCCGCCGCTCCCGTCCGCCGATCTGCTGCCCCAGGATGAGGCGCTGGCGGTTGGCGTCGAAATTCCGGAACGTCATCGTCCGGTTCCCGATCTGAAGCTCTTCTCCGTCTTCGAGATTGCGGGCTGCGGCGACCACTCGGCCCCAGGCCCACTGAGCCCGGTCGAGAATCTGGCTGTTCGCGGCCAGCCGGTCGCGAACCTCCGCGTCTGCAGCGGTGCGTGCCTCGTGTTCGAGCTGCCGCTTGGCATTCACAAAATCACCCCGGCGCACGTGGGGCCGGACTTCCATGAATGCCAGCCGATAGGCCTCGGCAAGTCCCCGTTCGCGGGCCGACTCGGTGGCCCGCTGCTCCTCATCGATCCTCGACAGGAGAGCGTTCGCCCGGGCCGTAATCCCGGATATTTCGAAATCGATGAGGTCCTGCACGCGGGACCTGGCGGTGGTAAACCGCCTGCTCTCGATCAGTTCCTCGACCTCGCGGGCGACCGTCCTGAACCGGTCCCACGCCTCGTCGATGATCCGGCCTCGGGCCTGCTCGACTCGCTCGATGGTCTCGGCCGTGCGAAGGTTCTCCGGGAACTCCTCCTCGTAGACGCGGATAGCATCGCCGTAAAGACCCGCTTCCCGCAGTTGCTCGGCCCGTTCGGTGCAGCGTCTGAGCGCCTCTCTGATCGCCCGGTTCAAATCGGCCCTGGCCGTGTCAAGCTGTTCTTGAGCGGTGCTCTGCAGTTTCGTCCCCCGGGCCAATTCCAGGGCGGTGGCGTACTGTTCGACGATTGCCACTTTTTCGTCGGGATTCTCGCGAGCAAAGGCAGCGGCCTGCTGCAATGCCTCCTCGGCGCGCTGGCGGCCGGTCGGGTCCTCTTCGGCCGGGCGGGCGACCGTTGGCGGTGTCGGTGCATCGGGAGGTTCCGGTGGTGCGGTATCGCTTCGGCTGGAGATATGCCAGACCGCATATCCGATCAGGCCCGCCACGAACAGGACAACCACCGCCTTGAGCCATCGCATCTGCCCCTGGCGTCGAACCTGCCGGGTAAACTGCACGAAATCGGCGGGGTCCTGATCGTCCGCCGCCTCTGCCGCTTCGGGCGCTGGAGTCGATACTTTTGCGTATTTGGGGGTTTTGCCCTCGAGTGCGAGGTCGATGTCGCGGACCAACTGGTCGGGCTTGTATCGGTCCTCGGCCCTTTTGGCGAGCATCTTGAGGATGATCGCGTTGCAGGCGGGCGAGAGGTCCGGCCGGCGGTTGATGGGTTCGACGGGCTCCTCGTTCTGGTGCTTCAGCATGGTATCGAGCGAGGTCTCGCCATGGAACGGGACGCTGCCGGTCACCATGTGGTATAGGGTGACCCCAAGCGCGTAGATATCGCTGCGCACGTCGACCGATTTGCTGGCCCGGGCCTGTTCCGGCGACATGTATTTCGGGGTGCCGAGGGTCACTCCGGTCTGCGTGACCGATTGGTCGTCGATCTCCCGGGCGACCCCGAAGTCGGCCAGCTTGGCCACGCCGGACTCGGTCACGATGATGTTACCGGGCTTGATATCGCGATGCACCATCCCGGCCCGGTCGGCGGCCCGGAGTGCGACCGCGATCTGGCGGATGATGCGTAGCGCCCTCGACTCGGCGATGGTCCCGCCGACTTTGAGTGTGGTCTCGACCGATTCCCCCTTGACGAATTCCATGGCAAAGTAGTAATAACCGCCGGAGAATCCGACGTCGATGGTGTCAACGATGTGCTCCGACTTGATCTGTGAGGCGGCCCGGGCCTCGCGCAGGAACCGCTCGATGAAATCCTCCCGCTTCGCCAGGCGGCGTGGGAGGACCTTGAGGGCGACGATCTCGCCGGTGTCCTCTTTCTCGGCCCGATAGACGGCCCCCATGCCGCCCTGACCGATCTTGGCAAGAAGCTTGTAGCCCTCGATCTTCCCCGTGCGGTCGCCCTGCTCGTGTGTGCCCGCTCTGACCTCGTCCACCTGCCCGGCGGTCATCCACCCTTCTTCGACCACGATATCGGGGATGTGACGGGCGTGCTCGCCATCCTCGGCCGTGGCCGCCTGGATGTTGACGGCTTCCTCGGCGTCGGCCCGGGAGAGATAGCCCTTGGCGACCGCCATTTCCAGAAACAAAGAGTCGGTTGGTTCAATCACACAGCACCTTCTATGGGGTTATTGTCTTCCAAAATCAATTATAGGCCACTATATGGCCCAAAGCAACATTGCGGGCCGGCTTGTCATATCAGTGGGCTTGCTCATTCTGTTGCCGGCAGTCTCACCGGCGGCTATCGCCACCAGTTCGCCGGAGTCAGAGGAACTATCCGCGGATTCCGATTGTGTCGCGAATCTCGGGGAACGGCGAGAGGGCGCGGGCAAAGATACCGAGCGACCGGGCGATGACCAGGCCGTAGTTAGCCACCGGGACGTTCGCCCGCCGGCATCGGTCGAGGCGGGTGAGCACCTCGCGTCGGTTCTGCATGCACGAGCCGCAGAGGATGGCGAGCTGATAGTCGCTGAGGTCGTCGGGGAAATCGTGCCCCTGGACGTGGGTGAAATCGATGTCGCCGCCGACATACTGGCGCAGCCAGCGGGGGATTTTCACCCGACCGATGTCGTCGCCGATGGGGTGGTGGGTACAGGCCTCCGCCACCAGCACTCGATTGCCCGGCGCCAGGTCGTCGATGGCCAGTGTCCCTCTCGCCAGCGTCTCCAGGTCGCCTTTCCACCGAGCGTACAGGACCGAGAATCCGGTGAGCGGGATGTCGGGCGGGACATCGGCGGCGACCTTCTGGAGCACCTGCGAATCGGTCACGACGAGCTGGGGCGGCCCCTTCAGCATATCGAGCGTGTCGATGAGTTCGCGTTCCTTGACCACGACCGCCCGGGCATCGTTGTCGAGCACCTCGCGGAGGGTCTGCACCTGGGGGAGGATGAGCCGGCCGGTCGGAGCTTCGAGGTCGATGGGGACGACGAGGAAGACCACGTCGCCCGGGCCGATGAAGTCGGGCAGGATGCCGGCCCGGTTGATGAAATCGGCCGGGGCATGCTTGATGAGGGCTTCTCGGGCGTCGGCCACGCCGGCCCCGGTCACCGTCGAGGTGACCACGACTTCGTCCGCCAGCTCCGAGGCCCGTTCCTTCTCCCGCTCGTCCGGCTCGCGGAGGTCCGCTTTGCTGAACACCGCGATGCGCGGCACCCCGCGCTCGGCGAGTTCGACGAGCAGCCGGTCCTCGAATTCTCCGATGCCGTTCTCAGTGAGCAGCAGGGCGATGTCGGTCCGGTCCATCGCTCGCAAGCTCTTCTCGATGCGTTTCCCGCCCAGGTCGCCGACGTCATCGAGCCCGGCGGTATCGAGGAACAGGACCGGGCCGAGCGGCTTCAGTTCCATCGCCTTGGTCACCACGTCGGTGGTGGTGCCGGGCACTTCCGACACGATGGACACATCCTGGCCGGTGAGCGCGTTTAGCAGCGATGACTTGCCCACGTTGCGGCGTCCAAACAGGCCGATGTGCAGCCGAACGCCCGACGGTGCTTTCCTCATTGAGCGCCCTCCCGGTCGCGTGGCCGGTCGACAAAGCCGAGTGCATTGACCGCAGCGGGCGTGACCAGGGGCTCGATGTCAGCCCGTTGAAGGCCGGCAACCTGTTCCGCGGCGGCGAACAGGTCGAGGTGTTCCTTCTGCATCGTCGCGGCAATCTCGGCCGCAGTGTGATATCCGACGACGGGCACAAGCACGGTCACCAGTGCCGGGCTGAACAGGGCCATATCGCGGCAGCGGTCGGTATCGGCCGCGATGCCGCCAATACACTTGCCTGCGGCGGCCCGGCTCGCTCCGATGAGCAAGTCGAGCATCTCGAGCAGGTTCGTGGAAACCAGGGGCAGGAACGCATTCAATTCGAGCTGGCCGGAGCCGGCCGCGAATGCGATGGCCTGGTCCTGGGCCGCGGCCTGGATCGCCACCTGGGCCATCATCTCGGGGATCACCGGGTTGACCTTGCCGGGCATAATCGAACTGCCGGCCTGCTGCTGCGGCAGGGCGATCTCGCCCAGGCCGGTGGCCGGCCCCGACGCCAGCAATCGCAGGTCGCCCGACACTTTGAGCAGGTTCATCGCCACCGCTTTCAGGATGCCGGAGACTTCGACGTAAACGTCGCAGTTCTGCGTCGCCTCGAACAGGTTCTCGGCACGGGCGATGGGGAGCCGAACAATGGTCCTCAGTTCTTCGACTACGCGGAAGATGTATGATCGGGGGGCGCCGAGCCCGGTCCCCACGGCGGTGCCGCCCAGGTTCACGACGCGAATGCGCTCGGTACATTTATAGACGCGCCATCGGTCGCGGGCGAACGCCTCGGCCCAGGCGCCGAATGTGCGGCCCAGGGTGACAGGCACGGCATCCATCATCTCGGTCCGACCGGGCCGCAGGGTATCGGCGTGTTCGCGCTCGCCGGCCTGGCAGGTTTCGTGGAGCGTGGTCAGGCGTTTTTCGAGCCGCTTCAGCCCCCGATAAACAGCCACCCGCAGGGCGGTCGGATAGGTGTCGTTCGTTGACTGATGCAGGTTGACGTGCTCCAACGGGTCGATGAACTCATGATCGCCCGGAGTGCGTCCAGCGAGGACCAGGGCGCGGTTGGCGATGACTTCGCAGACGTTGAGGTTGGTCGAGGTGCCGGCGCCGCCCTGGAATGCGTCCACGATGATGTGTTCGTCGAGTTCGCCGCCCGCCATCTCGCGGCAGGCCGCGGCGATGGGTTCGAACCGCGAGTCGTCAAGATAGCCCAGGGTGTGGTTGGCGGTTGCCGCAGCCAGTTTGACCTCGCCGTAAGCGTGGATCAGTTCTGGGTGGACGGGGCGCCGGGAGATGTCGAAATTGCCGTCTGCCCGGGCGCTGTGGATGCCCCACAAGGCGTCGGCCGGGACCTCGAGCGTGCCCAGCAAGTCCTGTTCCGTTCGCTTCTCTGCCATGTTCACCTCAATCCGGCACTGTCCGGCCGGTTCGCCGGGCCGCTAGAAGTAGTGATCGCGTTCGTCCGCCTCGCGTACCCGTCGCAGGCGATCAATCAGGGCCGCCTTCATCTCTCCGTCCGGCAGGTTCTCCAACTCGGCGTTCAGCCGGCGCAGCCCTGCGGCACGGGTCTGGGGGGAGGCGTAGTCTTCAAGATATTCCATAAAGGTGAGCAGTGCGTTGGGCGTACAGAACTTCTGGATGAATCCGGGGACGGCGAACTCCATGAACTGCTCGCCGGTCCGGCCCAGCCGGTAGCAGGCGGTGCAGAAGCTGGGCACATAGCCGTCTTCCACCAGCTCGCGTATGACCTCGTCGAGGGGGCGGATATCGCCGAGCTGGAACTGCTGGCGTCGGGCGGCGGCGGCGCTGTCGGAGTCGGTGTATTCGCCGAGCCCGATGCGGCTGCCGGCGTCGATCTGTGAGACGCCGAAACCCATCACCGCGCGGCGGACTTCGGGCTTCTCGCGGGCGGTCAGGATCAGGCCGGTGTAGGGGACAGCCAGCCGCAGTATGGCGACCAGCCGCTTGAAGTCGTGATCGCCGACCAGGTGGGTCTCGTCCAGCCGTGTGCCCATCGCGGGCCGCAGGCGGGGGAAGCTGATCGTGTGGGGGCCCACACCGAACCGGTCGGCCAGGAACCGGGCGTGGCTGACCAGTCCGAGCACGTCGAACCGCCAGTCGTAGAGGCCGAACAGAGCGCCGATCCCCACGTCATCGCAGCCGGCCTCGTAGGCCCGGGTCAGGCCGTCGAGCCGCCACAGGTAATCGCCCTTCAGCGTATTCGGCGGGTGCATTCGCTCGTAGGTCGGGTGGTGATACGTCTCCATAAAAATCTGGTAGGTGCCGATGCCGGCGGCCTCGACCGTCCGATAGCCCTCTTCGTCCAGCGGGGCCGCGTTGATGTTGATGCGCCGGATCTCGCCGTGGCCCACCCGCGTCTCGTAGGCCGTCCGAACGCTGCGGGCGATGAACTCGGCGTCGTATTCGGGGTGCTCGCCGAAGACCATGATGAGCCGTTTATGGCCGACCTGCTCCAGGGCTTTGACCTCGGCCCGCAGTTCGTTCTCGTCCAGGGTTTGGCGGACGGCCTCTTTGTTGCTGCGGCGGAAGGCGCAGTAGCGGCAGTCGTTCGTGCATTGGTTACCGACGTACAGCGGTGCGAAGAGGACGATCCGGTTGCCGTACACGTCGCGCTTGAGTTGTCGCGCCGCGGCAAATACGGCCTCGACCGACTCGGGATCATCGGCCTTCAACAGGGCGGCCGTCTCAGCGACGGTCAGCGGTTCCTTGCTCAAACTTTTATCGATGATGGCTCGGACGTGGCCGGGATCAGCAGGACCCGCGAGCAGGTCCTTGAGTGCGTCGTCGTCGATAAAGTCCGTCGCATCCGACGATAAACGATGTCCGGTTGGCGTTCTCATATCCTTCAAAGCGCCTCTCCGGCTGCGGTATGTCGGCGGAAGCGGATCGAGTCACCCCGCCCTCGGCCGGGCCGCCGGCCGATACCGATGATCCGCCTGAGTATGCAGGGGGCGCATTGCTCGATCCCCTCGTTCACGCACGCCTTGCCGGGATAGATCTCATACATCTGCCGATATGCTGTCGGTGTGAGGTTCGGCATGACCACGTTTGCCCCGCGCTGGAGGCCGAGTTCCCGGCCGCTGTCGCGGTTCAGCGTTGCCAGTGCGGTGGTGGCTGGGATGTTGGTATCGGGGCAGACGATCCGGGCCAGTGCGAGCACCTTGAACGTCATCTGCTGGTCGGCGGGGACCTGTTTGGTCCGATCGCCGTGCGTTTCGCCGAGAGGAGTTTTCGGGTGGACGATGAACGGGCCGCAGCCGATCATGTCGAGGTCGAGTTCGGCGAACAACTCGATATCGCGGGCGAGCGATTCGAAGGTCTGGCCGGGGATGCCGATCATCACCCCGCTGCCGACCTCGTAGCCCAATTCGCGCAGTCGGTACAACAGGCCGATACGGTCTTCGGGTTGCCCGCCGTATGCCGGATGAACCTGTCGGTACAGCTCGGGATTCGAGGTCTCGAATCGGAGCAGATAGCGGTCGGCCCCGGCCGCCCTCCACGCTTCCAGTTCGCGGTCTGTTCGCTCGCCCAAGCTGAGGGTGACGGCGAGCGGAGTCTCCGCCTTGATCTGCCGGATCAGCTCGGCCATGCCCTCCTCGGTTATCCCCGGGTCCTCGCCGGCCTGCATAACGATGGTGCCATAGCCGAGTTCCATCGCGGTCCCGGCCGCTTCGAGCACCTCGTCGCGGCTCATACGATAGCGTGTCAGTTCGGCGTTGTCCGCTCGCAGTCCGCAGTAGTGGCACGATCGGCGGCAGTGGTTCGAGATTTCGACGAGGCCGCGCAGGTGGACCTCGTCTCCGACGTGTTCGCTGCGGACGGCATCGGCCCGTTCCCAGAGCGTTTCCAACCGTTTTTCATCGGGCTCGCGGAGCCATTGGAGTATTTCCGTTCGGTTCATTCCTCGCCCTTCTCCGGTGCAGCCGACAGGATCACGGTAAATGTGCTGCCCTTGTCGGGCTCGCTGGCGACGGATACGTCCCCGTCGTAGAGAGTGGTGATTTTCTTCACCGTCGAGAGCCCGAGTCCGCTGCCCAGGATGTCCTTGGTCTTCGGGTTTCGGATTCTGACGAAGTCTCCGAACAACTTGTCGAGGTCCTCGGGCTTTATCCCGATGCCCGTGTCTGCGACCTTGATCTCGATTTCGTCGTCGGGCTTTCGAAGGGTGACGTCGACCCGGCCGCCGTCGCGGTTGTATTTGACCGCGTTGGAGACGAGGTTGCTGATGACCATCTTGATTTCTCCGCGGTCCGCGATGATCGGGACGGGGGCGTCGGCATGCATCTCGATGGCGATATCGCGGTCGGCCGCTTCCATCCGATAGGTTTCGACAATCTCTTCCGCCAGCTCGCGGACATCGAACTCTTCGAACGAGCGCGTCTTCTGGCCCGATTCGATGCGGGTCATGTCCAGCAGGTCGAAGATGAGCTTCCGCATCCCGTCCACCCGGACCAAGCTCCGCGCGATCATTTCGCTGTAGGCGCCAAGGTCGTCTCCCAGCGAGCGGTCGTTGATCAGTCGGAGATATCCCTCGACCGCGTTAAGCGGGGCCTTTAGTTCGTGTGCGAGGACGGATATGAACTGGAACCGGACCTGCCGTTTCTCCTCGGCGAGTCTTTTCGCTTCGCGCTGGACGATGAGCCGGCCCGCCGCCTTCCGCACCGCGGAGGTCAACTCGTCGGGGGTGAACGGCTTGGCGAGGAAATCGTACGCTCCCCGTTTCGCCGCCGACAGAGCCGTCTCGATGGATGCGTAGGCAGTGATCATGATGACCAGCATATCGCTGTCGTCGGAGGTCCGGACCTGGTCCAGGATATCCATCCCGGTGGTGTCCGGCAGGCGATGGTCGAGCAGGAGAAGGTCGGGCGGGGCATACTCGATGCGTTCGAGGGCCGACTTGCCGTCCTCGTATTCCTCGATCTCGAACCCGACCGGGTGATCGACCTCTGGCATCCGGATGACGAGGTCGCGCAGGACGCGCTTGACCCCCAGCCGCATCCCGGGCTCATCGTCAACGACCATTACCCTCAGTTTGTCCATTGATCTGTTCCTGAAGTCTGTCGGTTGCCGGTCCATCCCAATCGGCTCGCGGTTCATCCACCGCGGGTGTTTATTCGTCTTCCTCGTGCCGCGGGAGCGTCACGGTAAAGGTTGTCCCGGTCGGCCCCTCCGATGGGTCGGTGTTGGAGGTCACGGAGATATTGCCTTTGTGCATCTTAATGATCCCGTAGCTCACTGCCAACCCGAGGCCGGTCCCTTTCCCTATCTGCTTCGTGGTGAAGAAGGGCTCGAAAATCTTATTTATGTCCTTTTTCGGGATGCCGTGGCCGGTGTCGGCGATGGAGAGCTGGACGTTCCGATCATCCCCGCCGACCTCGATGGTAAGTTGCCCGCCTTCGGGCATGGCATCGACGGCGTTGGTGACCAGGTTGGTCAGGACCTGGATAATCTGATCCTTGTCCAGTTCGGCCGACGTGTCTTCGGCGGTGCAGTTGACTTCGGTCTCGATTTCAGGCGGCAGGTGCATCGCCCCGATGCTGTTTGTGATCGTCTCGTAGAGGTCGGTGGGCTGCCGTGTCACTTTGTTCTGCCGGGCGAAGTGCAAAAGGTTCGACACGATCTTCTTGCAGCGGTCTGCCTGGTCCGCCACCATCTTCAGGTCTTCCCGCAAGGCCTCGTCATCCGTCTGATCGAGCAGCATATGCGAGTACAGGAGGACGACACCGAGCGGATTGTTAACCTCGTGGGCGATGCCGGCCGCCAGTTGGCCCATGCTGGCGAGCTTTTCGGCCTGCATCAGCGCCGCCCGGGCGTCGGCCAGCCGGTCGTTGGACTCGGCGACCTCGTCGAGTGCGTGGCGCAGCTGCTCGATCGTATAGGGCAGGCACATTTCGCTCTCGGCCAGCCCCTTGACGATGGCGCTGGCGTGTTCGCGACAGGTCTCGTATCCGCAGGCGCCGCAGTTCAGTTCGTCTTCCGGCTCCAGCTTGCCCATCCTGGCGAGGACGGCGGCGACTTCCTCTTCGACGTCGTCGATGAGTATCCGGGTGTCTTGCGGCTGATAGGTGCATCCGAGGTCGAGGTCGTCAAACTCGGCGACTCGCCGCTTCCACTCCGCCTCGTCGAAGCGGGCGAACCGGTCGCGTGCCGCCCGGCTGACTCGCTCGCGCTTCTGGTAGAGCGATTCTGTGTTGGTCATGCCCGGCCCCATGATGCATCCGTTGCAGCACAGGATTTCCAGCAGCTCGGCCTTCATCTGGCCGGACTCAAAATCTTTCAGTGCATCGACGAAGTTTCGTCGCCCATCGGTCGCCACGACGTTGTTGCGGAGCAGGTCTTCGCTGATCCCGGCGGCCTGGAGCAGCCCCCGGCTGATGGGAAACACTGCGCCCAGTCCGGCGTGCGGCGGATCGAAGTCCGTGGGCTCCACGTCATCCGGTTTGATCCCCCGGGCGTCCCACATCTCGCGGAGTTCGGTGAAGGTGAGCGCCGCATCGACATCGCCCCGGACCCGGCCCGCCTCGGCCTCCCGTTTTTTCGCGATGCACGGCCCGACGAAGACCACCCTGGCATCTGCCCCGTATATCGTCCTCGACGCTCTCGCAATGGCGACCATCGGGGAGACAATGGGGACGAGCCGGTCGGTGAGTGTCGGGTGATACCGCTCGACGAACTCGACCAGCGCCGGGCAGGATGTGGCGATATATCGGTGGGCGTCTTCGCCGTTGTCCAAGAGCTTCCGGTAGCGGTCGGCCACCAGGTCGGCCCCGAACGCGACCTCGGTCACCCGGTCGAAGCCCAGACGCCGCACCATCGCGATCATCTGCCCGGCCGATATGTCGGTGAACTCCGACGGAAAACTGGGGGCTACGGCCGCGATCAGTTCACATCCGTCGTCGCTTTGCAACAGAGCCGTGACCTGATCGATGCTGCTGAGTATCTGCTTGGCGTTCTGGCTGCACACCTTGACGCAATTGCCGCAACAGACGCAGCGTTCGGGCAGTATCTCGGCCTGCCCCTCGTGGATGCGGATGGCCTTGGCGGGACACTCACGGACGCAGGTATAACAGACCCGACAATGCTCGGCAACGGTCGTAACGAAAGCAGTCGGTTCCATGGGGTAGCTCCTGCGATCTCAATGATCGGGCGGACCGTGCCCCGGCGCTTCGGGCGGCTCCTCGAGCAGCCGGCGGACCTCGTTGCGGACCTGTTCGGGCCGAACGGGCTTGTCGAGCATGGCATCGACGGGCAACCAGGAACGGGCGTCCTCGGTCGGCGCGTCGAACGAGATCCCCGTCTGGCTGGTCACGGCGGTGAGGAGAATAACGGGGGTATCCTCGTGGAGCTTCTTCAGGCGTCGGGCCAGCACGAACCCGGAGTCCATGTGGTTCATCATCAGGTCGAGGATCGCCACGTCCGGCTCGACCGAGAGGAGCATTTCCTCCGCCTCATCATCGCTGCCCGCCGATACGACCTCGTATCCGGCCTGCTCGAGGACGTGGCGGAGTTGGTCGAGGACATCGGGGTCGTCATCCACAATCATTACGGTCTTGCTCTTGGTCATTCCTGCTCCTTCTGTCAGTCTTTGCTACCGGCCTCGGCGAGGTCTTCGCGCCGGGCGTAACTGGTATGCAGCAGTCGATGGCTCATCTCGCCCAGCGGTTCGCCGAGGAACTCGTCATACAGGCGCTGCACACAGGCGTTTTTGTGGCTGACACGGACCTCTTCCTCTCGGTCGATCCGGTACAGCGCCCGCATGCGTGCTTTGACCGCTTCGATATCGGCTCCGAGCGGTTGGCCACCGCCGTTGATGCATCCACCGGGGCAAGTCATCACCTCGATGAAATGCAGGTCGTCGCGGCCGGCCCGAATCTGATCGAGCAGCACTCTCGCGTTGCCCAGGCCGCTGACGACTGCGGCGCCGACTTCGAGGTCGCCCAGCTTGGTGTGAATTTCCTTCGCGCCCTCGAGGCCGCGCACCGGCTGGACATCGAGCTCGGCCATCTCGGTCCCGGTGAGCAGGAAGTGTGCCGACCGGACCGCGGCTTCCATCACTCCGCCGCTCGCCCCGAAAATCTTGCCGGCCGTCGTCCGCTCACCGAACGGCGTATCTGCGGTGTCCGCCTCTACCGCCATCAGGTCGACGCCGAACATCTTCAACATATGGCCGAGTTCGCGGGTGGTCAGCACGTAATCGACATCGGGGATGTGCTCCGGCGCCATCTCGGGGCGTGAGCTTTCGAACTTCTTCGCGGTACAGGGCATAATGGACACGCTGACGATGTCCGCCGGGTCAACCCCTTCTCTCTCTGCGAAGAAGCTCTTGATCACCGCGCCCATCATCTGCTGCGGGCTCTTGCAGGTCGAGACGTTCGGGATGAGGTCCGGGTAGAAGTGTTCGAGGAACTTGATCCAGCCGGGCGAGCAACTGGTGAGCATCGGCAGCGGCCCGCCGTCCTTGATCCGCTGGACCAGCTCGGACCCCTCTTCCATAATGGTCAGGTCCGCGGTGAAACTGGTGTCGAACACCCGATCGAAACCGATGTAGCGCAACGCCGCCACCATCTTCCCGTCCACGTCCTGGCCCGCCTTCGTCCCGAACTCCTCGGCAAGGGTGACCGAGATGCTGGGGGCGTGCTGGACGACCACCATTTTGCCGGGGTCCGCCAACGCCGCGACTACCTCGTCCACGTAGGACCGCTCCCGGAGAGCACCGGTGGGGCAAGCGACGATGCACTGGCCGCAGTTGACGCAGGTGGACAGGTTCAGGCCGCGATCGAACGCGGTCGCAATCATCGCATCGCAGCCGCGGCCGGCGAAATCGATCGCCGACACGCTCTGGATTTCTTCGCACACCCGCACACAACGACCGCACAGGATGCACTTGTCGGGGTCGCGGGTAATGGACGGGCTCGAGACATCCGTCGGGCGGACCGTCTTCTCTCCGCGATACAAACGCTGGCGGACGCCAAGATTCTCGGACAGGTCCTGGAGCGTGCACTTGCTGTTCCGTGCGCAATACAGGCAATCGTCGGGGTGACTGCCGAGAAGCAGCTCGACGATGGTCCGCCGGGCATCGAGCACTCGGGGGGTGTGGGTTCGGACCTTCATCCCCGGCGCGACGGCCGATGAACAGGCCGGCACCAGTGCGGGATTCCCCTCGACCTCGACGACGCACAGTCGGCACGCGCCGCTGGGCGGGAGGCCCTCCATGTGGCAGAGGGTCGGGATGTCTATGCCGTGTCTTGTCACGGCGCTGAGGATCGTGTCATCAGGGCGGGCTTCGATTTGCCTGCCGTCGACTTCAAGCTCAATCATTCGTTTCCCTCGGGGTTGCTTGGTTTATGTTCCTGCCTTCTGGCTGGGCTGAGTAAAATCCAGGTCGCACCGCAGACAACGGCGGGCCTCGCAGAGTGCGGCCGTCTCGCTGATGCACAACTCGACCTCCGCGTGACTCTTGCGACGCTCCTCGGGCGGAAGCTCGGGCGGGACGACCCGGGCTGCCGACTCCTGGTCTTCCGAAACCTCGACCGGCTCGATATAGGTGGAGGGCAGGTTGACCTTGGGCAGCGTCTTGAGCAGCTTGCCTTCGACATACCGGCTGATCATCAACGCGGCGTTCTTGCCCGCGGCGATCGCCTCGATCACCGTGCCCGGACCGCTGACCACGTCGCCGCCGCCGAACACACCCGGTCGATTCGTCAAGTGAGACTCCTCGTTCACCGCCAGCGTCCCCCAGCGGGTCGTGGCCAGATCGGCCAGCCCTTCCGGCTCGGGGCTTTCGCTGATGGCGACGATCAGGGTGTCGAGCTCCACCTCGAACTCCGAACCGGGCACGGGGACGGGGCTCCGCCGGCCCGACGCGTCGCGCTCGCCCAATTCATTGCGGATGAAGCGCATCCCGGCGAGCTTGCCATCGCGGACGATGACCTCGACCGGCGTCACCAGTTCATCGATCTCGATGCCCTCGGCGAGCCCGGCCTCGATCTCCTCGTCGTACGCCGGCATCTCGGCCCGCGTCCGGCGATAATACATGTGGACGCTCTCGGTCTCCGGCTGTCGGAAGGCCAGTCGGGCGGCGTCCATCGCCGAGTTCCCGCCGCCGATGATCCCGACGCGGCCCCGGGCGAGATGGGTGTCTTCCAGGTTGTGCGCCTTGAGGAACTGAACCCCCGGGATCACGCCCTCGGCGTCCTCTCCCGGAAGCCCCAGCTTCCTGCTCTGGTGCGAGCCGAGAGCGAGGAAGACGGCCTTATAGCCGTCGTCCAACAGACCATCGACGGTGATGTCACGCCCCAGTTCGGTGTTGTATCGGACCTCGATATTCTCGTTGAGCAGAGCGTCGATCTCCTTGGCGAGGAGTTCACGAGGCAGTCGGTATTCGGGGATCGCAGAGACGAGCATCCCGCCCGGCCGGTCCTCGCGCTCGAATACGGTGACCCGATGGCCGATCGCCGCCAGGCAGTTGGCGGCGGTCAGGCCCGCGGGTCCCGCTCCGATCACGGCAATGCGGGCCGCATCGGGGCCGGCCGGCACCACGGGCGGCACCATCGAGCCGGGCTCGACCCGGTCCACAACAAACCGTTTCAGTGTGCGGGCAGCGATGGGCTCACCGCCGGTGGTACACGCCCGGCAGTTCTGCTCACAAGGGTGATGACATACCCGCGAGCAGATGGACGGGAGCGGGTTGGCCTGTCGGATGACGCGGTAGGCGTCTTCGTATTCGCCGCGTGCGATGTGGGCGACATAGCGCCAGACCTCGGTGCCGACCGGGCAGGTGTTCTGGCAGGGGGCACCGACCAGTTCGTTGCACGCCCCGGCCGGGCAGGCCCGCTCGAACACGTGGGCCTCGTATTCGTCCCGGAACCAGCGCAGGGTGCTCAGGACGGGGTTCGGGGCGGTCTGGCCCAGCCCGCACAAGCTGGTCGCTTTGATCGTCTCGGCCAGCTTGCTCAGGCGCATGATCCCCTGGAAGCGGAGCAGCGCATCGTGGTCGGTTTCGCTGCGTCGTGGCCGGGTAATCGCCTGGAGCATCTCGAGCATCCGGCGGGTCCCTTCGCGACAGGGGATGCACTTTCCGCAGCTCTCGCTCTGGATGAACTCCATGAAGAACTTGGCGAAATCGACCATGCAGGTGGTGTCGTCGACGACGACCAGCCCGCCGGACCCCATGATCGCGCCGAACTCTTTCAACACCTCGTAGTCGGCCTCGATGTCGAGGTGTGCCTCGGGCACACATCCGCCGGACGGTCCGCCGATCTGGACGGCCTTGCAGGGCCGGTTATTGGGGATACCGCCACAGATATCGAAGACGACCTGGCGGAGTGTGGTGCCCATCGGCACCTCGACCAGCCCGGTTCGCCGGACGGTGCCCGAGACGGCAAAGACCTTCGTGCCCTTGCTCCCCTCGGTCCCCATCGAGTTGAACCACTCGCTGCCTCGCTCGATGATGCCCGGCAGATTGCTGAGCGTTTCGACGTTGTTGATGATGGTGGGCTTGTCGAACAGCCCCCGGACGGCGGGGAATGGCGGCCTCGGGCGGGGCATTCCACGACTGCCCTCGACACTGTGGATCAGTGCGGTCTCTTCGCCGCACACGAACGCGCCGGCGCCCATCTTCATCACGATCTCGAGATCGTTCCCGCTGTCGAGGATGTTCCGGCCGAGCAGGCCGTAGTCGGTCGCCCGCTGGATGGCCTCGGTGAGCCGCTCGACGCCGAGCGGGTATTCCGCCCGGATGTAGATATAGGCCTTGGTCGCGCCAAAGGCATAGGCGGCAAGCAGCATGCCCTCGATGAGCCGGTGGGGGTCGCTCTCGCAGACCGCCCGGTCCATGAACGCGCCGGGGTCGCCCTCGTCGGCGTTACAGATCAGGTACTTCTGGTCGGCGCCGGCCTCGAGTGCGAACTTCCACTTTCGGCCGGTGGGGAAGCCGCCGCCGCCGCGCCCGCGCAGGCCGCTGGCCTCGACCAGATCGCAGAGTTCGGCCCGGGTGATGCCCTTGAAGACCTTTGCCATCGCCGAATAGCCGCCCCGGGCGATGTACTCGTCGATGTCGGTCGGGTCGATGATCCCGCTGGAGGCGAGGACGACGCGCCGTTGTCGTTCCAAGAAGGGGTGTTCGTCCAGATATGGCACGTCGTCCCATTCGCCTGTGCCGCCGTTTCGATATTGGCCCAGGACCATGTGGCTCGGCACGTCTTCCCGGCCAATGACCGAATCGAGGAGTTCGGATGCGTTGTCTTCCGATACGTTGGCGAAGCTGATGCGGGCCCGGTCGGGCAGTTGGATGTCGACGATGGGCTCCTCGGAGCAGAGGCCGACGCAGCCGACTTCGACCACCTCGGCGTCCACGTCGTTCTCATCCAGGTAGGTCCGGATGGTTCGGAGGGTTTTCCCCGCTCCGGCGCCCAGACCGCAAGTACCGGCTCCGACGTATATGACGGGCTTTGTCACCTTCTCCCGCCGCAGTTTCTTCAGGATGTCGGGCCACTCATCGGTCCCGGCCTTGCTGAAGGGCCCCGCCTTGATGTGTGCCAGCAGTTCGGGCGCGGGCTGCACCGGCTCGTTCCAGCACCGTTCGAGCATCTCTGTCTCCGGGTTCAAGTCAGTCTTGTTCATTTTCGTTTTCCTCTTCGCGGCATTCTTTGATGATACTGGCGAGCTTTTTCGGGGTGACCTTGGCGTAGAACTCGCCGTTCAGGTTGACCACGGGCGAGAGTCCGCAGGCGCCCATGCAGGCGACGACCTCCAAGCTGAACAGCCGGTCGCGGGTGGTCTCGCCCGGCTCCAGATCGAGCATGTTCCTGATCATGTCCAGCACCTTGAGCGAGCCCTTCACGTGGCAGGCCGTCCCCCGGCAGACCATGAAATGGTATTTGCCCTTCGGCTGGAACCGGAACTGGTTGTAGAATGTGGCCACCCCGTAGACTTTGCTCGGGGCGAGGTCGAGGTGGTCCCCGATCCTTGACACGGCCAACTTCGAGATGTAGCCGCACCGCTCCTGCACCTCCTGGAGCATAGGGATCAGATGATCCCGGCCGGCCCCGGCATGTTTTTCCAGTACACGTTCAATGTCAGCAGCTTCTTCAATCACCTTTGTCTCCATCTGTTTGCCTGGCGAAAAACGCGACCATTTCCAGGTACATCGTGAGGTCGACGTGGGATACATAGACCGACGGCGGCACTTTGAGCCGAACCGGGGCGAAGTTGAGGATGCCGCTCACCCCGGCGGCGATGCAGACGTCGGCGGCGGGCTGGGCGGCCTCCGACGGCACGGCCAGCATCGCCAGGGTGATCTCGTCCTCGGCGACGACTCGGTCCACCTCGTCCATGTGGTACACGCGACAGCCGTGAATCACACGGTCCACGACCTGCTCATCGACATCGAATCCGGCCACGACCGACAGCTTGGGCCGTCGGCCGGAGAAGAACGTCAGAAGCGCCCGGCCGAGGTTCCCGATGCCCACCACGGCCACCTGCTGGCCCGACGGGGCGTACAGATAGTCGTCGATCGCCCGGGTCAGCTCGCCGACATCATAGCCGCGACGGGTATTCCCGGCCGTATCGACGGCCATCAGGTCCCGGCGCACCTGGGCCGAGGTGAAGCCCGTCTTCTCGGCCAGTTGGTGCGAATAGACGTGCTCGACACAGTCCCGCATCAGGGTGTCGAGCAGGCGCCGGTACAAGCTCAGCCGGCCGATTGTCTGTTCCGCGATCCTCTGGTCCACAGTCGTGAACACCCTCACTTCTGGCTCAACTCTTGCCAATTCAGTTGTGACGCTATTCACAGGATAAGGCAAGCGCACACGGATGTCAAGAGAAATCCCAACCAAAGCAGAGTTTTTCCCCGATCGACGAAACACGATGAAACGCTGCCCGGTGTTCCCGCAATGCGAGCGATCATTTCCCCGAAAGATACTTCAGCGGGCCTCGGCCGGCGCCGGGCTCATCGCCGGGGTCAGGGCGCCGATAAGCCCGACGGCCAGCCCAACGGCGGCGACCACCCACAAAGCAGGCCGGTCCGGTGCAACCGCCAGCCGATCCACCCCATACCCGATCAGCGGAGCAAGCACCATCGCAGCGATCGCCCGGACCTGCGACTCGATGGACAGCATCGTCGCGCCCATCGTCGCCGCCGTCTCGTTATCGACGCGGGTAACCATCACCGGCCGCTCGTAGTTGCGGAGCAGCTCGAGCAGGATGAACCCGACCACCGCCGGGGCCAGCACACCCAGGCCCAGCGAGACGGTCATCATCAGGAAGAGGAACGCCGTGCCCGCCCACAACGCCCGGGCGGCCCGGCTCTCGCCGCCGAACCGACGGGCAAACCGGTGCGCCCGACGAGACGCCACCATCGATACGATATACAGCACGAAATAGACTGCGCCGGCCAGGACCGCCGTCCGCTGCACGTCGTCGGTCACCGCCACCAGCACGGGCAGCCCGATCGCCATCTGCTGGATCACCGGCTGCAGATAGTCCTTCGTCACCTTGATCGTGCT
>PUPC01000390.1 GCA_003553185.1 Planctomycetota bacterium
GCGGCCAATATATCTTGCACCAGGGTACCTGGCCGGAGTTGTATCGGTTCGATCGCCAGGGCAACCCGGCTCCCTGGCCGGGCCGGGAACAAGGCGATAACGCCGACAATGACGATGATAACGAGTTAAAACCCAACCAGGTTGACGGCGAACTGGGCCAGAGCTTCATGAACCCGCGAGGGCTGGATGCCGCGCCCGACGGCGGCTTCTACATCCTGCACCACGAATCCGGCCGGGCGTTCCGTGACGGGCGAGTCAGCAGAGTCTGCCCCGAGGGTAACGTCGTCCAGAAAGACATGGTGCATACAGACGTGCCGGTAGGCGGCGTGCGTGTCGGCCGGGACGGCTCCATCTACGTCGGCGTACACTTGAAACCGGCCGGACAATTGGTGCCGGAATGGTTCGAGCTTTTCCCCGGCGGCCACCTGCTTCCGCAGCGAGAGCCGGACACCCCGCCGGAATGGGGCACACAGCCAGGCCAACTCCCGCCCGAAGTCGCAATGTGGTATGCCGAGCAATACGGGATGCTGGTAAGGTTCAAGCCCGATGGCGGGAAGTTGGTCTTCGACGAGAACGGTGAATACTTCGCGCCCCAGGTCGGCGGCGAGCGAGGCGGCTGGGCCCCCAACTGGCGAGATGCCCCGGGCGTCATCCGTGCCGAAGGGACCGACCTGATGTGGCATGGCCTGGCCCCCATCCCGTCGCGCCGAGGCACATCCCGATCACTCGGCGGGCCGCGCTGCAATTGCCAGACGCCCCGGTTCGACCTCGACGGGCAGGAGCGCATCTACGTGCCCGATCCGTTCCGCTTCAGCATTGCCGTCCTCGACAAGGCTGGCAACCTGATTACCCGGTTCGGGCAATACGGCAACCAGGATGACGAAGGCGACGGCTCGTACATTCCGTTCGGATGGCCATATGCTGTGGCAGCATCCAACGAAGCGGTCTACGTCGGCGACCCGGTCAACTCCCGCATCGTTCGAGTGACGCTCGACGCGACGAACGAGGCGGAGTGCGAGCTGCCCGAAGTCGAGTAAACATCGCTCGTTGCCAAGCGGCGGCCGCGCATCGTTGGTCAGCCAGGGCAAGAGCGTTAGGGTTATTAGCATGGGCGAGGGATCCGATACGTGTCCCTCGCCCACCTCATTCGTCTGCCCTTCTTGAAGCCCGTCCGCATCGACTTTGTCCAAGCAATTTCTTGATCTCAGTTGTAAGGCCAGTCGCCCCTGCGGATTGCTGTCCCGCCGAGAACATCATTCCAACGGGCTTGCAGCCGTTCCGGACACTGATATACTGACAACAAGTCTGACGGTGAACCTAAACCGCACTTCATGACTCGCCGAGAATGCAACTATGGCGACGACAGAATACAGCCGGGTATTGCCCGCAGCAGAGCCATCCGCCGAGTCCGAGGAGAGCCGCCGTGTCGACCTGAGCATTGTCATCCCTCTGATGAATGAGCAGGACAGTATCGGACAGTTGCACACGGAGATCACGCAGACGATGTCGGGCGAAGAGTGCGACTACGAGGTGATTTACATCGACGACGGGTCGACCGATGACACATTCGCCCGCCTGTCCGTTATCCAGGAAGAGGATCCCCGCGTCACCGTCATCCAATTCCGCCGCAATTTCGGGCAGACCGCGGCCATCGCCGCCGGATTCGACCACGCCCGGGGCGCGGTGATTATTCCGATGGACGGCGACCTCCAGAACGATCCGGCGGACATCCCCCGCCTGATGGCCAAAATCGAGGAAGGGTACGACGTGGTCTCTGGATGGCGGAAAGACCGCAAGGACAAGGCCCTCACCCGCCGGCTCCCGAGCAAGGTGGCGAACTGGCTGATCGGCCTGGTCACGAGGGTACGAATCCACGACTATGGCTGCACGCTCAAGGCCTATCGGAGAGAGGTCGTCCGGCACATCCAGCTCTATGGCGAGATGCACCGGTTCATCCCCGCCCTGGCGAACTGGCACGGGGCCAGCATCACCGAGATCGAAGTCAATCACCGGCCTCGCATACACGGCAAGACCAAGTACGGGCTTATCCGTACATACAAGGTCATACTTGACCTGATAACGGTCAAGTTCCTCGGCGGATACGGCACGAAGCCGATTTATTTCTTCGGCTCGATGGCGATGGTATTGTTTGCCTGCGCCTGTGCCTCGGGCGCCTACGTCATCCTGATGAAGTTGTTTGCCGGGATGTCGATGGTTCGCAACCCGATGTTGCTCAACACAGTGATGCTCATCGTGCTCAGCGGCATGTGTGTGATGCTCGGGCTGCTGGCCGAACTGATGGTTCGAACCTACCACGAGTCCCAAAATAAGCCGGTGTACGTAACCCGGCAGGTCCTTCGCCACGGTCAGGACACCTGATCCCCCCATTCCGGTGCTCTCCCCTATTTTTCCGCCACACCAGAACTGGTGGTTGCGTACTGACGGATGGCTCACAAGTTATAAGGCAAAAAGAATCCGAGGGGGCTGGAGCAGTGGGCGGGTAGTAAGGGGCCAGGCGGTTATCCACCGCCTTCAGTATCTGATTCGGCGGCGAGAGGATGGGATGCCGAGTTCTTTCCGGTACTTGCTGATCGTCCGACGAGCGACGGTAACGCCCTTCTCTTTCAGCTTTTCGGCGAGGGCGCCGTCACTCAGGGGAGCCCTCTTATCCTCGTTCTCGATCGCCTCCCGTATGAGGTCCTGTACGGTTTCACGCGATACGCCGTTATCGCCGCCCTTCCCGTTCGCACTGCCCGCGAAAAAGAATTTGATTTCGAACAGGCCCCGCGGTGTGTCGGCATACTTGCCCGCGATGGCCCGACTCACGGTGGAGACGTGGACACCTGCGGCATCTGCGACGACGCTCATCTTAAGCGGCTTGAGATAGCGGATCCCCTTGTCAAGGAACTCGCGCTGGTGCTGGACGACCTGGCGCATGATGGTCTCGAGCGTCTGGCGACGCTGCTGGATCGAATCGATGAGCCACTTGGCCGATTCGAGCTTTTTGCGAACGTATGCCTTCTCCTCCTCCGACGCCTGTTTGGACTTTAGGATGCGCAGGTAGTTGCTGCTGACACGCAGTTGGGGGACATAATCGTCGCACATTTCAATTTCGTATCCCCCGTTCACCTGTATCACACGCACATCTGGAAGCACATACTTCGGCTGCTCACTGGTGTATATGGCACCCGGTTTGGGATGGAGGTGCCCGATGAATGCGGCGGCCTCGCGCACCTCGTCCATCGACCGGCCGGTCTTCCGACAGATTTTGGGGTACCGGTTGCCCTCGAGGTCGCGAAGGTGATCGGCGATGAGGGTGCGAACCAAGTCGTATTCACCGTCTTTCTCGGCGAGTTGGAGCAACAGGCATTCTCTCAGATCGCGGGCGGCGACGCCTGGCGGGTCGAGCGCCTGTACAATCGCCAGAACATGCTCGGCCTCTTCAACGGTGGTCCCCGGCGGCATGGATTCGATGATTTCGTCCAAGCCATATTGAAGGTAACCGTTGTCGTCGAGGTTGAAGATGATGTTTTCTGCTATGGCAGCCGACCGTTCGTCGAGATCGAGCAGGGAAAGCTGGTTGGCCAGGTAGCGCTGCAGCGATAACGGCGGAGCGGCCGTGTTCTCCATCGCATCGCGCTTGGATTCGGAAACGTCGCCCCTTATCCGAGCCGGCGCCTGCGAAGAATAGTCCCGCAGTCGCTCCTCGAGCTCGACCATCTTATCGAATTCGGACTCGTCTTCGGTGCGCTCGTCGGTCGGGTCCGCGATGATGTCGGGCTCCTCCCGCGAGATCTCCTGTTCTTCGAGAATGGGGTTCTCTTCGACCTCCTGCTTGATGCGCTGCTCGAGCTCGAGTGTCGGCAGTTGCAGGATTTCGATGGACTGGATGATCTGTGGGGCGAGCCGAAGCTGCATCTCCTGCTTTTGTGAGATCGACAGGTCCATCTTCATCGGCATCGGTCACACCCTCTCAGTCTGCTATGCAAACGCAAGCTCAGTCATATTCTCGGCTGATAATCAGGGGGCTTTAGCCGGTAAAGGCCGGCGCCCTGCAATCGCGCCCGCAACAGTCCCGCGGGCGGCATATTCTATCTGTCCACCCGCAGGCACACCTCGTGCCAGCATCGACAAAGTCACGCCGAGCGGCTGCAGTCGTTCGACCAGGTAATTGGCAGTCGCGTCACCTTCCGTGTCGGGATTGGTGGCAATGATCACCTCGTCGATGCCGCCCTCAGTCACCCTCCGAACCAGAAGGTCAATACTCAGGTCCTCGGGGTGCACATCGTCGAGCGGTGCGATGTGGCCGCCAAGGACGTGATACAGCCCGTTGTAGCTGCCGCTCGACTCAATGATCGCCAGGTCCTGCACCCGTTCGACGACGCACACCGTTGACCTGTCGCGATTGCCGGTCGAGCAAATGGGACAGGGGTCCTGCTCGGCGACATTATAGCACATCGAGCACCGTTTGGCCCGTGCCTTCACCTCTCGAATCGCCTCGATCAGCTTATCGGCCTCGTTCATACCGATGGACTGGATGTAGAACGCCAGCCGCCGGGCGGTACGGACGCCGATGCCGGGCATCTTTGCGAACTCGGCGGTCAGCCCGTCGATGCTTTCCGATCCTCTGGCCATTCTACCGCCTTAGAACATCCCCGGCATCCCAAGACCGCCGGTAACCTTCCCCATCTCTTCCTGAGCCATCTCTTCCGCTTTTGTAGTCGCCTGCGATATCGCCGCGATGACCAGGTCCTCCAGCATCTCTACGTCATCCGGGTCCACCACCTCGGGGTCAATCTTCAGCGCGACCAGCTTCTGCTTGCCGTTGACCTGTGCAGTGACCATCCCCCCGCCGGCCGATCCTTCGACCACTCGGTTCGCCAGTTCTTCCTGCACCAGGGCCATCTTCTTCTGCATCTCCTGGGCCTGCTTCATCAGGTTGCCGAATTGGTTTCCGCCTTTAGCCATCGCTCGACTCCTTATCGGTCTGGTTTTCGGTATGCACAACCCGCCCGTTGAACATCGCAATCGTCTTCTTGATATGCTCGCCCTTCGGCTCGGCCTCTTTTTTGGGGGCCGGCCCGGAACTGTTCGCCCCGGCCCGAAGCTCGACAGAACATGGAGCGCCGTGGGCTTTCGACAGCGCCTGCTCCAGCAGTTTCCGGTTCTTTTCCGCCTGCTGAATGCTGAACGAGTCGAGCTCGATAATGAATCGTGCTCGTCCCGACTCGACCGCACTCTGTTCCCGGGTGCAAGCCCCCTTCTCGAGCATAATTGCGAGCGGTTTTTTGGTCTGTTCCAGTTCGGCCAGGGCACGCGGCCATACATCCCCGTGGGCGGTAGGGCCTTTTCCGGCCGGTTTCTCCGCCACCGTCGGGGCTGCCGATGGGCCGGTGGCCCGGGTGGCGCGTTGGGCGGTCCCCCCGGCCTTGCGCCGGTTGCTGCCGTCGCCCCCCAACTTCTTCACCTGCCCGACGAGTTCGTCGAGGGGCCGGAGCTGATGGATGCGAGCCGCTCTGATGACCGCCAGCTCGAGCACCACGCGGCTCTGACTGCTCTGCCGGGCTTTCTTTTTCGTCTCGGCGAACATCTGCACGAGATACATCAGGGCGTCGGTCGAGAAGGCGGCCGACAGCTCGGCGAGCTGTTTTCTGAACTCCGGGCCGCGGTCGATCAGTTCCGTGTCGGGGCCGGCCACCTTGGCCAGCAGCAGGTCGCGGAAGCCGTCGACAAGCTGCTGAATCAGTTCGTCATCCGCCGCTCCCTTGCTCAGCGTTTCGTCGATCATCTCGATGGCCCGTTTCGCATCGTGTCCGGCGATTGCCTCGATGAATTCGAGGACCGTCTGCGGCGGCACCCCGCCAATCAGGCGGGCCAAGTCGTCCACGGTGATGGTATCGGCGGCGAGCGAGGCAAGCTGATCGAGCAGCGACTCGGCGTCCCGCATCCCACCGTGTGCGGCCCGGGCGACGGCGACCAGAGCTTCGTCGTCGGCGTTGATCCCTTCCTTCTCGCAGAGCATTTTCATGTGGTCGGCGATGCGTGAGGAAGGGATACGTCGAAAATCGAACCGCTGACAGCGGCTCTTGATGGTGTCCAGCAGCTTATGCGGCTCGGTGGTTGCGAAGATGAACTTGACGTGCTGCGGCGGCTCCTCCAGCGTCTTGAGCAGGGCGTTGAACGCCGCCGTGCTCAGCATGTGCACCTCGTCGATGATATAAATCTTGAAGGCGGAGCGCGCGGGAGCGTACCGGGCGTTCTCCCGGAGCTGCCTGACTTGGTCGACGCTGTTGTTCGAGGCACCGTCGATCTCGACCACGTCCACGTCGTCGCCGGTGTCTATGCTTCGGCAGATGGGGCACTCGTTACAGGGGGTAGGCGTGGGGCCGGTCTCGCAGTTGAGGGCCTTGGCGAGGATGCGGGCCATCGAGGTCTTGCCCACGCCGCGCGGGCCGGAAAATAGGTATGCGTGAGCCACCCGGTCGGACCGGATCGCGTTGCGGAGAGTCTCCGCCGCGCTCTCCTGCCCGATCACCTCGTCGAAGGTGCGAGGCCGATATTTCCTTGCCAGCACCTGATAAGACATATTGGTATCTTCCGCTGGTCGATGAGGTCCGGCATCGGGCACGCCCGCCCAGTTTCAGGCAGGCAATGCCCGCTTGCCAGCTCGAGTTCAAAGGCCGTGCGGTCCTCCCTCGACACGGCTCGCGACCGCCCCGACACGCAGTTAGCTCCAGCCAGGCAGCCCCGCGGCACACAGGACTGGGCGCTTATGGCTGCTGCCTTCCGGCCCTGACCAGGTTCACGCCGCCCTGTTGCACGGGACCCAGCTTTCAACGCCACTTACGAGCCAAGATCGACCGCGGGCGAAGTGCCTCAAGAGGAGCTTCACCCTGCTGTAGCGGTTTGCAGGTCATACCGATGAAATCGGCATTCAGGGGGCCGCTAGGTCCCCGCTAAGCACGGCCGGATTTTCCCGTTCGTCGGTGGCCTCTGCCACCTGCGCCAACCCTATCACGGAACGCCTGATTCGTCAAGCTCATCGATCTGGCCCGGAGGAAAACCTCAACGCGCAGGGTTCGTCGCACAGAGCCGGTCGCCCGCCGGGGCGAACGCCTCAGACGCCGATGTCCAGCCGGCGCACGATCTTGTCGCGAAGCCAACCGGGCAGGCGGGTCGGGCGCCGTTCGGAGTTCAGGCAGGCGTGGCGGGTATAACCGGCGGCGACGCGTCGGCCGCCGAGATCAATGGCGACCAGGAAAGTGGCCACCACTTTCGTACATTCGATTACCGCCGCACGCAGATCGATTACGTCATCATAGTGAACGGGGTTGACATGCCAGACGCGGCTCTCGGTCACCGGCAGAATCAGCCCCTTCTCCTCGATACGAGTGTACGGCACGCCGCACAGTCGGAGATATTCGTTCCGGGCCCGCTCGAACCAAGTCAGATAGTGGCTGCCGTAGGCGACGTTCATCTTGTCCACCTCGCCGTACAGCACACGATGCCGATAGACCAGCGGCAACTCGTCCAGCGGCTCCTGAATGTCGGAAAGTTCCATATCTCGGCCCTCAATACGGGGGATTATAGTAGCTCGGCAGCTCCGGCACAATATGGAAAATCGGGCCCGACTTGCATCCGGAACATCAAGCCGCCATAATCGTGGCAACTTCAGACAGGAGGCCAGACAATGACGGACGCTTCTAAGCAGTGTGATCGTGACCAGCGAATCGAGTGGTTTGTGAAGGCCCGGTTCGGCCTGTTTGTCCACTGGGGCCTTTACTCGCTCTTGGGAAGGCACGAGTGGGTGATGAACCGGGAGCGGATACCGGTTGAAGAATACGAGAAACTGGCGGACGCCTGGCGGCCCGGACCATTTCCGGCACGGGAGTGGGCAAAGCTCGCCCGGTCCGCCGGGATGAAGTACGCGGTGTTGACCACAAAGCACCACGAGGGCTTTTGCCTTTGGGATACCGAGATGACCGACTACAACGCGGTCCGTCACGCCCCCGGGCGGGATCTCGTCCGAGAGTTCGTCGACGCCTGCCGTGAGGAAGGCCTGCGTATCGGCTTCTACCACTCGCTGATGGACTGGCACCATCCGGACGGAGTGGCATGCCTCAACGACGAGTCGGCGAGAAGGCGGTTCCTCGATTACATCCAGGGCTGCATCCGCGAGCTATGCACGAACTACGGAAAGATCGACATCTTCTGGCACGATGTCGCCTGGCCGCTGCCCGACGCCGAGGCGTGGGAGAGCGAAAAGATGAACGGGATGATCCGCGAACTCCAACCGGGCATCCTCATCAACAACCGGAGCAAGCTGCCCGAGGACTTTGGTACGCCCGAGGAATCGGTGCGGGCGGCCGAGCCCGGCCGGGCCTGGGAGGCGTGCATGACGTTCAACGGATCGTGGGGATACATGCCCAGCGCCATCGACTGGCATTCGGCCCGCGACGTGCTGCACATGCTCCGAAAGGCGGCCGGCGGGCGCGGGAACCTGCTGCTCAACATCGGCCCCGCCCCGGACGGTTCGATCCCTGACGAGGCGATCGAGCGGCTGGCCACGGTCGGCGAATGGCTGAGCAAGAACGGAGAGGCGGTTTACGGGCTCACGGATCGGATAGACGAACACCTTCAAAATGTCCCCACCGGACGATGGACGCTCAAGGGCCGCACCGCCTATTTCTGGAGCCATCGATGGCCCGGTACCGAGCTCACGATCGGGGGCCTGCAGACCCCGCTGAAACGGGCGTCATACCTCGACGGCGGGGATGAGATCGAGTTTGAACAGACCGATGATCGCCTCGTGCTGAACGGCCTGCCCGAGGCCTGTCCGGACGAGCTCGCCTCGATATGCGTCCTCAAAATGGAGTTCGAAGACCCCCCCCGACAGGTCCTGGGAAGGGGCTGTGTGGTCATCGACTGAGCCGGCCGCTGCCCCATCCCCCATCAGCAGGCGCATACTGCCGAGCGACAGCGTGTGGATCGCATACGGTGTACCCCAATTCAGATCGTTTACCGCCCGACAGCCTGGGATATCCGATCGCTGGCGAAACGCCAACCGAAAAGGTCGAAATGCGACACAAATTCCAGCTTGGACTTGACATACATCATCAGACATGATAAATTCGCCAACTAAGGAAAAGCCAGATTTCTTTCCCGGTCTGAACCCTTTTTTGTCTTGAGGAGCCCTTATGTCCGTCACGAAAAAAGACATCGTGAAGCATATCGCAAAGAAGTACGATCTCCCCCAGGGCGACACCAAGAACGTCGTCCAGGAATTCCTCGATACGGTTATTCATACTCTCGCCACCGAAGAGCGCCTCGAACTCCGTGATTTCGGCATATTCCAAGTGAAACAACGCGCCCGCCGGAAAGCCAGAAACCCGAAGACCGGCAGGGAGGTAAGCGTGCCCCCCCGCAAGGTGGTGACCTTCAAGCCCGGCAAACAGATGGCAGAGCAGGTTCGGGACGCCCAAGACCGGGAAGAACCAGAAGACCTGGGCTGAACTCCCGCCCCCCCTGATGACGGCGATGGGCGCATTCGCCGGTTTCCATTCTCTCGGCTTGAACTCAGCCGGAACCCAGAGCGACGGCGAACGGTGCCCCGCCTGAACGCTCCGGCCTGATCCATCCACACTACGTTTCGGCCTCTCACATGGTGCGAAGCGCGATCGGGAACTGCAAATCAAAAGCGAGGAGAAGGCGCATCCGGTTCTGTTTTTATAGGACGGCCGGATTTGGATGGGCTCTCAGCCGGGCATTCATCTGACAACGATATTGACGAGGCGCCCGGGGACGACGATGGTCTTGACCACCTCTTTCCCCTCGAGATGGCGGCTCACGTTGTCGTCGGAGAGTGCCGCCTCCTTCACCTCGTCCTCGGCAGCGTCAACCGGCACGCGCACCCGGCCCCGGAGCTTTCCGCTGACCTGTACAGCGACCTCGACCTCCTCCCGTTCCAGCGCCCGCTCGTCACACTCCGGCCACGGAGCATCCACGACAACGCCCTCCCCTTCCAGAGCCGACCATAGTTCGGCGCACACGTGGGGGGAGATGGGAGCGAGAATCTTGACGATCGTCTCGTAGGCCAGCCGTAGGATCTCCGGCCCCGCCTCTTTCGCCGATTTGACGGCATTAGTCAGTTCAAACACCCGGGCGATGGCGGTGTTGAAATGGCGGGTCTGATCGTAGTCTTCCGTCGCGGACCGGATCGCCTCGTGCACAGCCCGGCAGAGCTCGCGGTCATCGCCCTCGAGAGCTGACGGGTCGCCTTCGAACGGAGCGACCTTTTTGATGGCATCAAGATTCTCATGGACGGCGTACCACAGTCGGCGAAGGAATCGGCCCGCCCCTTCGAGTCCTTCTTCGCTCCACGGCTGGTCGCGGTCGGGCGGGGTGTCCGACAGGATCATCAGACGAATGGCGTCGGCGCCGTGCTCGTTGAGCACCACGTCCGGGTCGATGGTGTTCAGCTTGGTCTTGCTGACCTTGGTCATCTCGGAGCTCACCTCCGAGCCGCATTTACAGCAGGTCGGCCCGTCTCGATCCACATCATCTTCGTGCAGCCACTTATGCCGGGGACAGTAGTAGGCCGTCTTACACAGCATCCCCTGGCAGAAAAGATTCGGGGCGGGCTCGGTGAAGTTGACCAGACCAAGGTCGTGCAACACCATGGTGAAGAAGCGGAAGTATATGAGGTGCATGGTCGCGTGTTCGATCCCGCCGGTGTACTGGTCGACCGGCATCCACATCCCGACCTTCTTCGGGTCGAACGGAGCTTCGTCGTTTCGAGCCGAGAGGTAGCGAAGGAAGTACCACGACGAATCGACAAAGGTGTCGATGGTGTCGGTCTCGCGCCGGGACGGGCCACCGCATCGGGGACAGTTCGTCCGGACGAACTCGTCGCACGCCGCCAGGGGACTCTTGCCCTGCGGGGCATAATCGTCGAGCCGGTCAGGAAGCCGGACCGGGAGATCATCCTCGGGGACGGGAACCTCGCCGCACTCGTCGCAATAAACGATCGGGATGGGGCAGCCCCAGTATCGCTGGCGCGAGATGAGCCAGTCCCGCAGCCGGTAGTTGACCGTCGCCTCGCCCATCTCGTGCTCGTCGAGGTACTGGCAGATATCGGGGATCGCCTCGAAGTTGTTGCGCCCGTCAAACGGTCCCGAATTGACCATCACTCCGGCGTCCACATACGCCTCGGTCATCTGGTCCGGATCGAGAGCCAAATCCTCCGGCTGGATAACAACCCGGATGGGCAGTTCGTACTTTCGAGCGAATTCGAAATCGCGTTGGTCGTGTGCGGGGACGGCCATCACCGCGCCGGTCCCGTATGTCATCAAGGCGAAGTTCGCCACCCAGAGCGGGACCTTCTCCCCGTTCACCGGGTTGATCACGTGGCAGCCGGTCCACACCCCGCGCTTTTCGAGATCAGCCATTTCGCGCTCCGAGGTGCCGAGCTTCCGCATGTCGCGGACCGTGCTCATCACCTCGTCTTCGCGCTCAGTCCCGCGCACCAGCTTCTCGATGAGCGGATGCTCGGGAGCGAGCGACATGAACGTGACCCCCCAGAGCGTGTCGGGCCGGGTGGTAAACACCGGCAGCGGGTCGCCCGTCTCCGCCACCTTGAACTCGACTCGAGCGCCCTCGGATCGCCCGATCCATTCCTTCTGCATGCTGATCACGCGGTCGGGCCAGCCGGTCAGTTGCTCGTGACCGTCGAGCAGTCGCTGGGCATACGCGGACATCTTGAAAAACCACTGCTCCAGGTCGCTCTGCTCGATATCGGTCCCGCATCGTTCGCATCGCCCTGCGACCACCTGTTCGTTGGCCACCACCGTCTGGCAGCTCGGGCACCAGTTGACGGGCGCCCTCTTTTTGAACGCCAGGCCGTTTTCATAGAACTTGAGAAACAGCCACTGCGTCCACTTATAATAACCCGGATGGCTTGTTGCGATCTCTCGTGACCAGTCGAACGCCCAGCCGGCCCGACGCATCTGGCCTCGCATCACCTCGATATTCGCGGCGACGTTCTCCTTCGGCGGTACGCCCTCCTTGATGGCTGCGTTCTCTGCGGGAAGGCCGAACGAGTCCCAGCCCATCGGGCACATCACGTTGAACCCTTGCATCCGCTTCTGCCGGACGATGACGTCCGAGATCGTATAGGCCAGCAGGTGCCCGGCGTGAAGCACCCCCGAGGGATAGGGATACATGGTGAGGCAATAGAACTTCGGGAGCGCGCTGTCGTCGGGGGCGACGAACGTGTCGTTGTCCTCCCAGTGCTGCTGCCACTTCGCTTCGATCGCTTTGAAATCGTATTCCTGCACAGCCATCCGCATTCCTGAAATAAGAAAGAAACCCGAGAATCATACCGAGCGGCCACAAGGCACGGGATTATAGACACATCGACCCGGTAGTCAAGCGGGGCCACGTTCGTCGGCTCGGCCGTACCGGTTGGTCAGACCGGGGTGTTCTCAAGAAGGGAGAAACACCGGGCGGCCAGAAACCAGCGCGGGCTCACACGTAGTTCCGAATGGCCCGGTCCCGCGGGGCATATTGCCGAAACGAATTTTAGCAGGCCGTTTTACTTGAATTGATAATCGGGATAAAGTAGTATGTAGTGGTCAACGGTTCGGGCAATCCCGTTATGATGGCGACGAAACCAGCCGGAGGAGAAGAAGATGACCACCGAAGGCCCTGTTCTGGTGGGAGTTGGAGGTGTGGTGGACGGCGAGGCATTCCCCTTGAAATACGGAAACGCCACGCTCGTCGGTCGGAGTCGGTCGTGCGACGTGTCGCTCCGGCACTGTCCCCGGTGGATCGAAGCGAAGGAGCAGGGAACGGAATCGGAGAAAATAGCCAGCACAGTATCCAGAAAACACTTGAAGATCACCTACCATGATCCGACAAGTATAGAACTGGAAGACCTTAGCTCCAACGGCACATTCGTAGACGGGAGGCGGATCGATCGGCTGGTGCTGACCGACGTCAGAGAGACACCGCACGAGATAGTGCTCGGCGAGAGCGAGAAGTTCCGCCTCGAGTGGAATGTAGAATGAAGCACTTCGAATATCGCAATGGGGCCCTCCTCTGCGACGGGGCCGCGGCCACCGATCTGGCAGAGGAATACGGCACGCCCCTGTACGTTTATAGCGAGTCGGCCCTTCGCGGACAGGTCCGGAAACTCCGCACCGCATTTCGCGAACTCGACCTGCTGATCTGTTATGCGGTCAAGGCCAACTTCAACCTCGCTGTATGCGATGTGTTTCGCGATGAGGGCTGTGGGTTCGACATCGTGTCGGGCGGCGAACTCTTCCGCGTGAAGAAGATCGGCGGTGATACCCGCAAGGTCGTCTTCGCCGGCGTCGGCAAAACCAAGGCAGAGATAAACGAGGCACTCGACGCCGATATCCTGATGTTCAACATCGAATCGGAATCCGAACTCCGCCGGATCGACCAGGTCGCACGGGAAAAAGGGAAGGTCGCCCCCGTCGCACTCCGCCTGAACCCGGATATCTCCGTGAACACACACAAGTACATGGCCACGGGGTCCCGCGAGACAAAATTTGGCGTGGACCTGGCCACTGCGACCAGATTCCTCGGCATCATCGACGAGCTTCGCAACGTCCGACTGACCGGATTGCACGTCCACGTCGGCTCCCAGATCGAAACGCCCGAGCCGTATGCCTCGACGCTCGATCGCGTGGCCGCGTTCCTCGAAACCTGTCGGGACGCCGAGATGGAGGTCGAGTGGTTGGACGTGGGCGGTGGGTTCGGCATCGATTACCGGGCCGACCAGGCGGCCGCGCCGGACGACTTCGCCCGGGCCATCGTTCCCAGAGTAAAAAAAACCGGATGCCGGGCCGTCCTCGAGCCAGGCCGCTTCCTGGTGGGCAACAGTGCCATCCTGCTCACCCGGGTCCAGTATGTCAAACAGCAGGGCGACAAGACGATGGTCATCTGCGATGCGGGCATGAACGATCTGATCCGCCCTGCCCTGTACGACGGCTACCACCAGATATGGCCGGCGGCCGCCGATGGACCGATGCCCGGCGACCAACAGGCGCTGAACGCGGACGGTGAGAACCGAATCCGGGTCGATGTCGTCGGCCCGATCTGCGAGACTGGAGATATCTTCGCCAGTGACCGCGTGTTGCCGCCCGTCGAAGAAGGCGACCTGCTTGCCATCTTCTCCGCCGGCGCCTATAGTTTTAGCATGAGTTCCAATTATAACTCGCGCCCGAGGGCTTGTGAGGTTATGATAACGGACGGCGCGCCACGGATGATCCGTGAGCGTGAAACCTACGAAGACCTGATTGTCAACGAAATCACCTGACAGGAGGGGATGTGATGAACACCCTTATTCGACGCGGCGTGTTACTGCTTGCATTGGCGACCACTCTGGCGGCCGGCTCGGCGGCGTTCGGCGAGAATACAGCACAGCAGAGAGAACAGAAATACCGGGAAGCACTCCAGGCAATCCGGGACGGCAACTACCGGGCAGCCACCGAACTTCTCGACGAGGTCCTGGCACTCGACCCGAGTTCGACCGAGGCCCTCGAACTGCGCAACATCACCGAAACCGAGCTGATGGTCGAGGTGCTCACCCGGGGGCCTGAAGAGCTCCGGAGGAACATGCTCGAAATCACCCGGCTTGCCGCACGGGCCGAACGTGAACGTCTCACCGACGAGCAGCAGATCAGGCAGCACATCGACGACTTGCTCGCCGGCTTCGAGGTGCGGCACCACGCATACGCCCGACTGGTCGGAGCCGGCCGGTACGCCGTCCCTCTGCTCATCGAACGGCTGCTCGACGAGGAGCATCCCGATTACAACGAGTACCGGGTCCGCTGCACCATCGCCCTGATGCGTATCGGAGAGGAAGCAGTGGTCCCCCTTTGTACCGCCCTGCGGTCGGATTCGGCGAGCTTGCGGCAAGATATCGTCTTCGCCCTGGGCGAGATTCGCGATCCGAGGGCTGTGCCCTACCTGTTGCGGGCTGCCCAGGCCGATCCCGACGACCAAGTCCGCGAAGTGGCCCGAGAAGCCCTGACGAAGACGGGCGAGGACGTGAGCATCCGGGAGGTGCCGGCCCACGAAGCACTTCTCCAGCACGCACGCCTCTACTACTATAACCACCCATCGGTCCGGCGGGACGCCCCCGACGGGCACGTTACCTGGTCCTGGGCGCCGGACGAGCAGCGCCTCATGATGCGTCCCGTCCCCGATTTCCTGCACGCCGTCAGCCGGGCGCGCAACGTGGCGACCGACGCACTGTTGACCAACCCCGATTACGAGCCGACCCTGCCCCTGCTGATCAGCGCATATCGGCACGAGATTCTGCTGATTGACAATGCGCTGGCAGGACAGGAAGAAGCTGAACTCCCCGAACTGGTCATCCGCCAACTCCATGGTCGACGAGAAGCCGCACAACACATAATGCTTACCCTGCGCTCGGCTGGGGAAGAACACTTCTACCGGGCACTGCGACTGCACCTGCACGATCAGAACCCGGCCCGCGCTGCCGCCGTCATTGACGACCTGGCGGTCGTGGCCCGGCCCGAACTCAACGAATACCCGCGACTGGAAGCCCTGTATGAGCCGCTTCGCCCGGCGGTATACGGAACACAGGGGGCCGGAGGGAACGGCGACGGCGGCAGAAGAGAGGATGCCCGGGCGACGAGACCGGCACCGGCAAGGCAGACGGGCGGCGATGACCGGCCGGCGGGCGCACTCCTTGATGCTCGACGCCTGTTCGCCAGGCAGGTCGAGGCCGAGCGAACCGCCACCCAGCCCACCGACCTGACCGAGTCCACCCTTCGGGACCTTATCCGGGCGGCCGAACGAAAGGTCACCGTCCGCGAAACCAGGGAAGACAGAGAGGCACAAGCCGAGCGCGAGAGACGACGGCGGCCCCGACTCCAGGACAACCCGCTTGTCCGGGCGTTGAGAGAGCCCCAGAAGCCGGTCCGTTACGGAGCGGCCGCGGCGTTGGCCCGTATCGAGCCCAATCGCCCGTTTGCAGCCAGCAGCACGGTCGTCGATGTCCTCGGCCAGGCCATCACCGAGAAAGACGTCTCCACGGTGCTGATCATCGCTTCGGACAACCAGACCGCCAATCGGTTACGCCAGGTCAGCCGGGCGGCCGGGCATGTCAGTTTCTCGGCCACCAACCGTGCTGACGCCCTGGCTCAGGCCCACGAGCTTCCGCCCAAGGACATCTTTGTCATCGACGAGAGGATGGACGAGACCTACGAGAGCATCCGCAACCGTCCGGAACTGGCGAGAATACCGGTCGTGATCGTCGCCCAGGACGACCCGGGCTCGGCGCAGCGCCAATATGGCGATCAGGTCTCCGCCGTTGTCTCGCTCCTCGACGAGCCGGAGACCATTCAGTCGCGCATGGCCGATGCTATTGCCGAGCGGCATGTCCGGCACCTCGGTTACGCCGTTCGCCCATACGCCAAGCTGGCGGCCGAGGCCCTGTTGAGAATCCCCAAGGCCGATTCGCCGCTTTCGCCGCACCTGGATCAGATCGTCGCCCCCTTGCAAGAGGCGATGGGAAGCGAGCACCTCGAGGTTCGGGTCGCCGCGATCCGAATGTTGGGCCGAGCAGGCGCCACCGACCTCATATCGGACCTGGTCGACCTTTACATGGACCCCGAGACCGACGCCGAGGAACGGAAGGCCTGTATCGCAGCCGTCGGCGATGCACTCCAGCCCGACGAGCCGGTCCCGCCGGCCGTCCAGGACCTGCTGATCGCTGTCCATAAGACCGGAACCCCGGAGATGCGGGAACTGCTCGTCGCCAACCTCGAAAGAGCGGCGATCTCGCCCGAGACACTCGCCCGACTGCTTGTTGAACAGGAGGCAGCCGGCCCCAAACCTCCAGCCGACGCGGACTAGTGGAGAGGGAACCCAAGCAAACCACCACACGGGGCTTGGCCGTTTTCTGTGCATAAATGGTCAAAGCCCCGCTGGTTTTCATCATTGAGCTGAGGAATCTATGGAAGGCATAAACGCGGTCGTATTGGCATATTCAGGCGGCCTTGACACATCCATCATCCTGAAGTGGCTGGTCGAGACCTATGACACCGAGGTCATCGCATTCGCGGCCGACCTGGGCCAGGGCAAAGAGCTGGACGACATCGAAGAGAAGGCCCTCGGGACCGGAGCCAGCAAGGTCTATGTTGACGACCTTCGCGACGAATTCGTGCGGGACTTTGTGTTCCCAGCCCTGCAGGCCAATGCCGTTTACGAGGGGTCATACCTGCTGGGGACCTCGCTCGCCCGGCCGCTGATCGCGAAACGGCAGATCGAGATCGCCGAGGCAGAGGGGGCAGATGCCGTCTCGCACGGAGCAACAGGCAAAGGCAACGATCAGGTTCGATTCGAACTGACTTACTATCGCCTCAACCCGGACATTCGGGTGATCGCACCCTGGCGCGAGTGGGACTTCAAGGGCCGATCCGACCTGGTCGCTTACGCCGAGGCCAACGACATCCCCGTCCCCATCACCCCGGAGAAACCGTACAGCAGCGACCGGAACCTGCTGCACATCAGCTTTGAGGGCGGCATCCTCGAAGACCCTTGGGCCGAGCCGCCCGAGGACATGTATGTGCTCTCAGCCTCTCCGGAGGATGCCCCCGACAAACCGACGTATGTCGAGATCGACTTCGAGCGAGGTCTCCCGGTCGCGGTCGACGGCGAGAAGCTCGGCCCGGCGGCACTGCTGGCGAAGTTGAACGAACTCGGCGGAGCGAACGGTGTGGGCCGGGTGGATATGGTCGAGAACCGGTTCATCGGGATGAAGAATCGCGGCGTGTACGAGACGCCCGGAGGGACCATCCTCTATGCGGCTCACCGCGGGGTCGAATCGATTACAATGGACCGCGAGGTGATGCACATCCGGGATATGCTGATGCCGAAATTCGCCGAACTGGTGTACAACGGCTTCTGGTATTCGCCGGAGATGGAAGCGATCCAATCTCTGGTCGAAGAAACGCAGCAGAATGTCACAGGGACCGCTCGCCTGAAACTATACAAGGGGAATGTGATAACCGTCGGCCGCAAGTCAGACCAGTCGCTGTACGACCCCGAGACCGCGACGTTCGAAGAAGACGCGGTCTACGACCAGGCCGACGCAGCCGGCTTTATCAAGCTCAATGCTCTACGTCTTCGCATCCGAAAACGGCTCGGCAAATAGCTGCCGACGCACACGTGCCATATTGCTTGATGCCCGCTGGAGTGCGGCCCCGCCGAGCAGGACCGAGCGGGCTGGGCAAGGAGACAGGATGTCCCGTGCAATCATATAACAGGAGTTATCAATGAGCACCGAAGGAAAGCTTGGGCTGATGGCACACGTCGGACGGAATCGATCGCTCGTCGATGTCTTCCAGCGGATAAAGGAACTCGGCATCCCCACCTGCCAACTGCACTGTGCATGCGACGAGGTCGATTCGGAGTTCTCCCCTGATATATATGCCAGTGCCTGCGAGCAGACGGGCATTGAGGTCACGGCTATCACCGCCGGGTTCAGCGGCCAGATGTACGACAACGTGATGGGACCGTCCACCCTCGGCCTTGTCCCGCCGGAACACCGCGAACAGCGGGTCGCAGAGCTCAAACACTTCTCCGATGCGATCCGGCCGACCGGGATCGAATACATCGTCCTCCATATCGGCTTCATCCCCGACGACGAGCGCGATCCGGTCTATGTCTCTTTCATCGAGATGATGAAGGACGTATGCGACTACCTGGGAGAAAACGGACAAGCCGCCCTGGTCGAAACCGGCAGCGAGCTCGGGTCATCCCTCCGCCGGACGATTCACGACATCGATGCCGACAACTTCGGCGTCAACTTCGACACCGCGAACGTCATCCTGTACGGGAAGTCCAATCCGCTCGACTGCGTCGAACTGTTCGGAGAGCATGTACGAGCGTGCCACATGAAAGATGGTGTGTGGCCCAACCGCGACGAAGCACTCGGGCAAGAGGTCCCCATCGGCGAGGGCCAGGTCAACTTCCCGCTCGTCATCCGGCGTCTCAAGGAGAAGGGCTTCAACGGGCCGTGGACCATCGAGCGCGAGGTGTCCGGGCCCGAGCAGGAAGAAGGCATTCGCCAGGCCATCAATGTATTGAACCCGCTGATCTGACCGAATCCCGCCCGAGAGTTGCGCGGTAGTCTATGGGCGGGAGAATCGGAACGCCCCCCCCTCCCCTCTCGGATTACCCGGGATCGGCCGACTCATCCTTGCGCTCCGCCCGCCCGGCAGGGTCCTGGCGATAGTAACTGCGCAGCATGCGGTAGACCGTCGGCTCGTTGCTCCGCATCCCCTTCGGGTTCTGGAAGAACACCTCGCTTGCGACGGCAAAGAACTCGGCCGGGTTGGTCGCGCCGTACGGATCTAGAAACGTCGGGAGGCCGCTTTCGACGTGTAGCTGGAACCGCTCGTACTCCGCCTTCATCACCCGTCGCCACTGCTCCATGCTCTGTACGTCCCGAAGGGGCGGCGTCCCGTCCACCGGACCATTCAGCATATCGAGTTGGTGGGCAAACTCGTGGACCACTACGTTGCGGCCTCTGTGAAGGAAAGCTGCGTCGTCCCACGCGATGATAACTACCCCCTGCGACCACGTCTCGCCCAGCCGGGTCTGCATTTCGTCCCGTTCGAACCCCTCCTCGGTGACTGTCTTGTGCGGGGCTCGATACTCGCCCGGATAGACGAGGATGGTTATCACGTGGTCGTACGAGTCCGGGTCGAGTTCGAGGATCAGAAGGCAGGCGTAGGCGGCGATGGTCAGGCGCTCCCCGTCAGACAGGTCCAGCCCGCCGCATCCCTCCCAGTGCTTCTCGGCGATGAACACCTGGACCAGATCGCGCAGCCGGGCCCGGCGGTCCGGCGGCAGCGTCCGATAAGGGGGAACGTCCCGCTCGAGTGTACGCAACCACCGATCAGGGAATGGTTCGGCGAGTATTTTTCGCCGACGGAGCTTTCGTAGGAGCCCGAACATCAACACCTCCCGGAATATCAGGTTGCGGCGATGATAGACTGGAAGGCGTCGCCCGTCAACGAATGCGGCTAACCTGCTTCAACCGGCCCCGACCGTGCCCCTCGCAGGCCTGCCTGCAAGCTCCTCACCTCGCCCATCGCTCGTTCGCGCTCGGCAGCGATGGGAATCCCGCGTGCGGCTCGGCCTGATACCAGGTCGCAACCGAAGCCAGATCATCAGTCAACGGCTCGAACTTTCCCCCCGGCCACCAGCCGAGCGCTTGGACGGTCGCCCGGATGTCTTCCTCGAACCGGACGGGATCGGGGATGTGCCACCGGTATAGCCCGAACCGACGACACCGGCTCTCACCCTGGTCGACATATGGCATGCCGAGGAACGGTGCGGTGAACGCTTCCTCGTGGCCGTCCGGCCCACCGAAGCCCCACGCGCCGCCGAAGTAGTCCTCGGTCCCGGTGGTACAGATCGTCGGGTGTTGCTGGTCGCCATCGAGATAGAACTTGATCTCGCCCTCGCCCCACCAGCCGTTCGAGAATGTGGTCCAGGCGATGTACGTACCCACGTAATGGCCCCTGCCCCGCACCCCGTCGAGGAGCACATGCTCCGGGTACTCGCGTCGGGTCAGCGATCGCCGCCACTGGGCGTGGAGATAGCCGGCGTCCTCGGGAACGGACTCGAGCGAGTAATCGAACTGGTAGAAGAAACCGCCGATGTCCTCGTGCCATTCATTCTCGATGGTGACCTTTGCCGACTTACGGAACGGCATCGGCCAGTAGCTGTTCATCCCGCCGTTCGGGTTCACGTTGATGGGCATCGACACCACGTTCGCACGTGCCTCGTGTCCGCAGCAGAAGAAGTCGCCGAGCGGGACCTCGACGGACGGGGCATCCTCGCCATCCCAATAGAATCGGAGCACACAGCTTCGCAGTGCCTGAGGTCGGCAGGCGATCCAGATATGGCGAATGACACCGGGGCCCTCGATCTCGGCGAGCGTCACGCACTCGCCCCGGGGGAGGGTGATGCATGGTCGGACTTTCCAGCCGACGCCCAGTTCTCGCGCAGGCCCTTCGCCCGCCGGATCGGCCTGTGCGCCGCCGCCCTTCGCCCCATCGGGGTTCTCCGCCGAGATCGATCGCGACTTCGCCTTACGCAAGCGGGCGATGCCGCTCATACCAGAATCAAACGGTGA